>NZ_JAYGHH010000069.1:13014-20716 GCF_034931045.1 Nodularia sp. UHCC 0506 | reverse complement strand
CTAGATGAACTGCGCCTTGTCGAGGCCGCCGTCCCGGAATTTTACCAGTTGTTATCCGAAGCGGTGTTGCCTATGGAGGCCAATGGCTAAATTAAACATTTGCTGTCATCTCGTTAGTCATTGAAATCGTTCAGAGGTAATTTTTACAGGTTAATATGCCACATAAAAAAATTGAAAATAAATGCGATGGCGATCATCATTGGTTGCCGATGAGTCGATGTGGTTTGATTCTTCACAGCGATGCCTACGGCGTATCGCTAAAGCGAAAGCTCCGCTAACGCGTAGCGTCTCGGAGAGAGCGCAGCTATCGCACCTAAATTTCGCACGAGAATTTATTGGGAAGTGTTAGGTAAGATAGTTGGGTAAAATTTTTGGAGTAGGAGTAAACTTTTTTGTACTGTAGTAATCCCTATTCCTTTCGTTGATAAAAATTTAGATAAATTACATATACTTTCATCTTGCATTGCTTGCTTAACTTTTTGAATGTATGCTGTCCCCAAGCTAGTTACTTCTATAATTTCTCTATCTGATAGTGAAAGAAAAACACTTTTTAAGTCGCTAAATATATCATCAGGTGCATTAGGATCGTATATATATATTTCTATAGGTAATTCGCATTCACCTAAATACCTTTTCATAATTTCCAGGGATTCTCTTTGAGGAATTCCTCCATTTTGTGTTCCAAGTAATGGAAAAGCGATGGAAATTATGTCTTTTTCTATGTATGTATCAACAAATTTTTGCAAGCCCAATTCTAGAAACTCTAACTTTGATGGTTTCTTCCAATGCTGTTTAGTAGGGAAATTTAAAACCCAATGTTGGACAGATTTATACAACCATAACTTGCCAATTTCCATCAAATTCTGCTCGCAAATTTTTACATAACGTGCATACATTTCTGGATATCTCAGGCGGAACTCTAATGAAATACCTGCACCCATCACTCCCACACAGTTTACGGTGTTTACCAGTGTTTGACAATTTGAAGTAAATAAATTACCATTAATTATTTTTAGGCTCATTTGTATAAATTAACCATTCCTGACCGTTTTCTTGAAACCTAATACTCATATTAGTATTAGGTTTATATTGTAGCTGGAGATGACGAGATGAACTAACATTAATAGTTTGTCCAAGGTTAATTTTTGAAATATCTCTAAACGGCGAAATAATTTCTCTATTCAATGGAAGCTGTTCTGTAAAGCTAAGAATTAATTCCCCATTAATATTTCCATATTTATCGTAATTATCAATTTGGATATCAATAAATTTTCCCTTGTCATTAATTGTTACATAAGGATTATTATGATAATACAAACTCCCTTCACCAACAATTTCTCGTTCTTTAAATACGCGATTAGCATATTTTGATTCTATACCAATGAGATTTAGCAAAGTATCTTTATCCTGAGTTGTACGACAAATAATACTTATATCCTCTAAATTCAACTCAGTAAAATCGAGATAATTATGAACGATAAACTCTTGTTGGGATGCCCTCAAAAAAGTCTCTTTGCCAACTTCTAGTGTAGAATAGACATGATCAAAATCAAAACATTGCTCCAAGAAAGTTGTACTGTTACCATAGTGAGAGCCTGAAGCTGCAAGATTTCCACTACTTATACCACATTTGTTCCCCTGTGTTTCCATGACTCGCTTTAGATCAAAGCGGAAGAAAATTGGTACAGGACAAAGAGCATAAATATTTCCTCTACGTTTGCCCAAACCTTCATTATGCCACTGAGTTGGAGTTTGTGGTCGGCAATAGAAACGTGCAAAATCTTTTACATCGCTTCTGGTACGGTCAATAAGGTTTGCACCGGCTGAACTGTTGAAGTTCCGGCAAAGATTTCTGGCTAGTAGTTTCTCACCTGTGAGAATTGAAACAGCATTTTCAAGATGAGTAAAGTGATAGATGTATCCTTTCCAAGAGGAATTTTGGCGATTTAGCCCTGCTTGAAGTTTCCGTGAAAATTCTTCTATATCTTCTGGTGTTCTCTGTAAAGAAAAATCATCGTTGGTACAATTAGTATGAATTTCAAAGAAAGGATTATAATTATCTATTTCTGGTTCATCTTCTTGAATTTCATTTATGTTGATTGCTGGAAAAAATTCTCCTCTTTCAATGACAATCAGTACCATAAGCTCAAGTATGTCTATTATCCGTTTATCATTGACAAACCAATAATGCTGCCGATTAGCATATAAGGTAGATGCTATTTCTTCTCGTTGCTCTCCCTGCAAGAGATAGATATATACTGCTTGACGCTGCTCTTCAGTTGTTGCCTGTAACGCCCACCTAATAATTTCGTCTTTGGAAATACTGTCTCTCCTGGAACGACAAGCATAGAAGAAATTTAAAGCAGTATCCTGATACTCATTGTGGAGAATGCGGCTATCTGGTGCAAAATCAACTAACAATTTTTCTTCAATAGCATTGGAATTGCTAATTAATAGTTGCTGACAAGGCAAATAACTACCATCTTTAGACATGAAGTAAACTGTCTCTAGAAAATTCTGAAGTTCATTGAGTTCATAAACTGCACTAAAGTTATTCAAAAACTCTTTAGAAATGAGACTACCAATATATCTAGCTTGGGATGCTCCCACTCTTGGCTGACTCTTGCCCATTTCATTTTTCAATATATCAATTAACCGTAAATCATTGATAAGGTAATGTATTTGAACAAAATCTTCTCCTAATAGTTTCTTAACTTGCTGCCATTTATCACGGGCAATGAGATTATTTTGATAATGTTGCTGAAACCCTGGCCAATTTGCGACTTGTAAAAAAGTGTTTTGGTCTAAGAGTTTACCTGTTACTTGATAGTTAACGTTATCAACTGAGATAAGTTGGCGGTAGCGACCATACAAACCACTGGGTAAAGCTGCACAGTGAGTAATGAGATATCCCATAGTGCGATTATTACCAGTCAACATATTACTGATAATATCAATTCCTTCACTGGGATCTTTTTGTTGCCAACGAACTGCTAACTCCTCCCATAAGAAGTTCCAAAACTCATATTCATCAACATTCGTAAAACCAAAAGTTCTAGCCAAAGCTTGCCAGTTACCATCACTAGCACCAAAAAGGCTATAAAGAACTTCTCCTAAATTTTTTCCGATAACTTGCGCTAACTCACGGTTACGAACTGAAGACTTCACTAAACTTTCTCGGCCTGTAGTAATGTCAAAGTTAGCATTTAAGATAAAACCTAGAAATAGCTCTTCCCTTGTGGGTGCTGTCACCCAAAAAGTTGGGATTTTTTCTGGTAAAGCCTTATAAAGGCAACCGTTATTTTCAAACAGACCTAAAACTAAACTGGCTTTGGTTTCTCCGCCAGTTTTTAGGCATAGTAGTATCGAATCTTGAGTATTACTTGCCGTTTGATATTTACCTGTTTCCACTCTCGGAATATTTAGAACAGTAGAGGGATGCCAATCTAAAGTAATTTCTTGAGAATAGGCATCAACAAATGTGCAAGTTTTGATAGCTTTAGAAAACACTAACAAAATATTAGCTACAGATTGGAAATCTTGAAGTACATTTTGCCAAGATATATTCTCTTCAAGCTCCAATTCTGTAATTGTGGCATCCGATAAACCTATATAGCGTTTAAAGTCTCCTCGAAGTTCACTGGATTTTTGTGGATTTAAACGTGATGGTATCAGCCCACCTGCAACGGTAAATCCTAAATTTTTACTTAGTACATAGGGTCTTTTGCAAGCAAGATAGACACTTTTAAATCCTAAACCAAATTTTCCTGTCACTCCTTCTCCTTTATCAGAGATATTGAAAGTTAGCATTTTTTCTAAGTCACGATCAAATCCTTTATCTTTATATTGTCTTTCTGGGTGGTTAGGATGTTGAAAACAGCCAATTGGTCTACCTGCATGGATAAATTGAATTTTATTATCATCAAATTTGATAATAAATTGCTTTCTGCTATCATTCATTTTTTGTTGGGATGACATAAACTGCCATTCAACTACTGCATCATCAGCATTTTGAAATAACTCAAATGGAATACTTTGACATCTGTATCCGTGTAAATTTATCTTTGTTCGCACAGCTTCTAATAATTCCTTTCTTACCTCCTCACTTTCTGAAGATTCATCTTCTAGTAAATGCGATAATCCAGAAATTAGATTTTCAATTTTTTTATCGATGTTCTCTACAGAGCGATTTTGTTGCTTGAGTTCTGCTCTCTGATGACGACAGTTATCCCAACTTGTTAAAAGCGTTTTAATCAAAGGAACACGTTCATGTGCGCCTAGCATCCTCATTACATAAGGCGCACCTTCTAGTAAAAAGTTTTTCGCTACTTGGATATCTAATTGATCAGACTCTAATAAATTTTCCCAAATTTGATTTAGTGATAAGGGAACTACTTCATAGACTTCTTTCAGTAAAATTCTTGTAGAGTTCCTTAAAATATTTACTAATTCTGATGGACTAAAGTCTTGAGGTTGAATAGGTAATAACTCAATTTCTGTAATATCAGGTGCAAGTTTGTTAACAAAAAGATGGGGAGGATTTTTAGTATTTACAAGACTTGCATTAAAAGTCAACCCTATTAGAGATTCTACTTCTCTCGTGCGCTCGCTTGCCTGACCTACATATACACGAAAGGTGCGATGTGCTATGAGTTGATACTCAAATAATCTTTGGCGTAAGTCGCCTAAATTTCGTTTACCTAAATAGAGATGAGCAAGGTTTTTAACACTGCCTTCACCACCATATAACAAAGTTAAAAATGCACCAATTGGTTCTGGAGGACAATGTTGTTCCCAAGCCCGAAAGTAATTTTGCAGAACATTAGAGTTTGTTTCATCGGCTCTTGTTACAGAAGATTGTAAACCATTTTGGGAATTAGTTTTCTGTATATCCTTTAAATAGGAGTGCAGAATTACTGTTTGCTCATTGTTGAGAAGATAAGCACCATCAATATTTTCTCTATTTCCCCAAGTTAAGTTATCAGGAGTTTGCCACTGTCCCCGATGGTTAAGTAAACGAATTTGTCCTATAATTTGTGAAAAGTTATGATAGTCAACTGCTAATTTTAGGTAACAATTAAAAACATTAATCGTAATTACTTCAGGCTCATTATTTAATTCAACAATATTTTGCAGTATTTTAATTAGTTTTTCTTCATCGAGTTCACCCAATAAATTTGGAAGTAAATATTTTTTAAATTTTTCTAAGCTAATTTTTTGAGCGAAGTTCCAAGCAGGCAGAAAGCTAACATCAATGGTGCTAAATACTTGCAAAACTTCATCTAACGGGAATTCATCTCTTGCAAATTTTCCCAGTTGATACTCATCTGCTTCTTTCAAAACTTTGCCAAGTTCTGACAAGACTTGATCTAGAGTTAAAAACAATTCTTTAGTTAACCATTGCCAACAAGTTGTATAATTACGAATTTGTTGATTTAATTGTGAAGATGCTATGTAAGAATTAGAAATTGTCAATAGTAACTCTTCAATTTCAATTTCTATATCTGGATAATGCAGAACATTTGCAGGATAAATAGCATTTCCATCTTTATCTACAAGCCACGGTGTTAATTTCAACCGTTCGTGATTATCTTCAAGGAGTCTTTGATTTGCATTACTAAATAAACTGCTTAAAGCATCTAGAATAATGTCAAGATATAAATGAGGTTGAGACTGACTAAGAATAAAGTTAATTACATCATTTTCATTCCACCGATAAAATAGCTTTTTGACTATTTTCAAGCTCTCATGATTTTGAACATCTTTAGACAAAAGTGATAATTCAGCATATTCACCTTCACTTATCTGAACTAATGTAGATAAATGTTTACTAATTCCTTTAGATACAATCTCAATTACCTGTTGAGGCGCAATTAGTTTGTCATTACAAATTAACCATGTTTCTGTTGTCAATAATCTTTCTAAACTTGGGTTCTTAGAAATATCTATATCTTGTAATGCGTCTAATATTACTGGAGAAAAATCACGCCAAAAACCCCATATTTTTTTCGGATAATAAAAAATCTTTTCAAGTATGCTTTCTGTGTTCCAAAAGGTAAATAATTTTTTAACAATACTATATGCTGGATGTTTTTTTATGCTGGTAGGTAGAGAAATTTCACTATATTTGGTACTGTCCAAAGTAGAGATTATTTCTTGATGTCGGACTAAATTTATTGGTAATCTAATTATATCTCGTGGTTGTCTCGCTTTACTATCTACATCCACTAACCAATGAATATTTTTTAGTTCACTTTCCCATTTATCTTTTTCTAATGTAGACAATTGTTGCAGAGAATTCAAAATCAAATCACAGTATTTTTCAGGATTGGCAAATTTTACAATTGTCGCTATTGCTTCATCAGGAGTCCAAACTGGAATCCAATTTTGGTCTAGTTCCTGTTTGTTTTGACGAATCAGTACAATATATTCTTTAAGGCGTTCATCAAGGGGGAAATCTGGATTTTCTAAATACGTTTTTCCAGATTCAATACAAACTAGCTCCCCATTAACTGTTTCATGGAGTTGTAGAGCTTTCCATAACTCTTGATTGTTAGGTCTTGGCCTAATATGGCGCAATAGCTCATATCTCTCAGATGGTTCTAGCAAATTACCATCTACACAGTCTGCTCCTAATTCACGAATTAAATCTACAACTTCTTCCGTCTGTAATAATTTAATTCCTAACATTTGGCGTTTAGCCGAAGGAATATGCTCAACAATTAGCGGGTCAATTAATCGCCAATCTTCACCTCCTATTTGTAAAACTTGTTGTCCAACTTTTTGCCATACTGTACTGTCTTGCGAAGTGATATATAAAGGAGTTGTAATATCCTGGTATTTTTCTTTATTTCCATGTAACAAGTAACGTAATTGATTAGACATGATTAATTAACTCCTTCAATAAATTGGTTCGTTGGCTGGAATTGCCTAAATCTGGTTGTGTGGCTAAAAGCTGTAAGCAAGTTTGAGGTTCAAATTTAGGAATAGCTTTTAAAGTGCTAGTTTTTCCTAAAATCATGGAAATTTTTGGTTCTATGAAAATCAGTTTACATTCGGGTAATGCTGCTTTTACAGCAGTAGCAATAGGTGTTTCGTAGTCTCTTTTTTCACCACGATACAGCAAACATTTTTGCTTATATTGTTGTAAAACCAAGTATGAGTAAATATAGTTTTTATTCTGTTGATGATTATACCCAAAAAATAAAGGAAGATTCGACACAAGGTTTAAAACAGTTTCTAATGAATTAATCTGCTCAAGAATTTGCTCAAGAATTGCTTTAGCTACGTTCTTGGTAGTTGCTTCTGTCAATAATTGACTAAGGCAAGTCAGAATAAATTTTACTTGTTCATTATTCAAAGAACCACTACTAGCAGGGGAATTTGGCTCAAATAATTCATAAATTAATAGTGGTTGTTCAATATCTAGCTGATACAATGCGCTTACAACAAGTTGCATAGCTTCTCCATTGCAAATAACTTTTTTAAGTTTCAACCTTTTTTCAGGATGAATTAAGGCAACTATTTTTTTTATAGCTTCATTAAATTGCTCTTGTTGAAGGTTTTCCAGACCAATGGTTATAAATGCTTCTCGAACTAACTTTATTAAGCAGGTTTGAATTTGAGATTGTCCAATAAGTTTTTTATTTTGAATGAGAAAATTTATCAAATAATTGATATTTTTAGGTTGAGCAAAAAGTAC
>NZ_JAYGHH010000069.1:8943-12989 GCF_034931045.1 Nodularia sp. UHCC 0506 | reverse complement strand
CTAACGAATTTAATAAATTAATAATTTCTTGCTCCTGCCAATCTACGGATGTTTCATTTGATAGGAGGTTGGGTTGTTCCTTGTCAATTAAATGATACCTTTCCGCTAAATTGCCTAATCCAGGGAAAATTTCCCAGTTTGGGGGGACACCGGGAAGCGGTCTCACATTTGCATTAACCGGAATTAGTTCCCAAGCACTACGAGATGGTTTAATCCTAAATACCCACTGAGCCTCGCTACAAATACTCTGTTTATATACTTTACTTTTAAATAACTGTGAGCGAAAAATTGCTTCACAAAGTTGAGATATATCTGGAGTGGATAAACTATGAACTTTTACAAAATTTTCAAGGGAAGGAAGAAAAAGTTTCAAAGTTCCTTTGGTGGCCAACAAATAATTCCACTGAGCTATCATTTCATCTTCATTCGTGGGAGTCTTTTGCACAAACCCACCAGTCCGAATTTTTGGCAATCCCTCAATATATTTTCTACCTGAATCAAGAAAGAAATAACCATGTAGAAAAATTGTATAATCTTGCTCACCTTGGCAATCAATTACTTCATAGGCTTCTTGTTCCGCTCCTTCTGTAATAGTTTCATCACTTGCTAAAGGTAGAAAAACTGACCACTGTAGCATTAATCTAGCTTTATGCCTATTGTTTAGAGATTGCTTGGTAAAAACCACCGCACAATGAGGGATTGATTTATCAGGTATACTTTCTGATTCCGCAGATTCGTTAATTGATACTCTTTTTGTCCAATAAGATGACTGTTGTAAATCATCCCAAAAAGTATTTGATACCCTTTCTGGATCTTGACCTAGTAGTAATGAAAATTCATTGGCTGGTAAAATTCGTTCTTTACCTGCAAACCGAATTCCTGTTGCATCTGTACTAATAATAATTCTTCCTTGTAAATCGTGTTCATCTTGTTGTATTATTTCACTTTCTGAATTGGGATAAATACAACGTTCGCAGGGATTATGGCTATCTAAACTAACAGAAAATTGTGGCTTAAGAGAACCACGATTATTTTCTAGCCAATATCTAACATTTCTAATATGACGTAACAATGGTAATAACTGCCCAATCCTCATTTTCATGTCTTCAGGTAGATTTGATTCTACTGATTTGGCATCATTATAATAGTTAGCCAAAATACAACGTTCATCTGCCATTTGTTGGCGCAGTGGTATCCATAATAGAAAGTAACTGGATTGAGGTTTTACTAAGTTTTGTTGAATCAAATAATTTTCTAAAAACTGACGATCTTTAAGGGAAAGTTCTCCCCATTCTGGGCGTTTAGAATCAAGTCCATCATAATTAGCCCAAGGATTAATAAATTCACCACAACCTTCTTGAATATCTTGAGAACGAGCAATATAAAAGAAGGCTTCACAAAAATGAAAAATACTCTTCTGTCCCAGTCCAAATTTACCGATTTTACCTTTATCTTTAGCATTAGCATCAATGCCAAAACAAGATATAGATTCTTTATCAGATTTAGTAAATGTGCCATTATTGAGGAAAAATAGCCCAGGTATCTTTAAGAGGGGATGCTCAACTGCGTCTCCCAGTTCTTTGACTATTCCAAATTCTAAAGTTGTGGCTCGTCCATCATTGGCATTTTGAATTATTTCTTTAATTATAGGAAACCCTTGCTTATACCTCTCCCGC
Source organism: Nodularia sp. UHCC 0506 (assembly GCF_034931045.1). Taxonomy (NCBI): domain Bacteria; kingdom Bacillati; phylum Cyanobacteriota; class Cyanophyceae; order Nostocales; family Nodulariaceae; genus Nodularia; species Nodularia sp. UHCC 0506. Next base: position 11,313 of record NZ_JAYGHH010000069.1, on the reverse strand, counting down.
AATAGGCTTTTGATATTATTGACAATTGTTCCGGGTGGAATTTGATAACCTGCCATAATTAATACTCTTTATGTAATTGAAAATGGTCAAAAATGTTGGACTTGGGTTGTTAGATTACTTGGGGGATTCAATAATTTCAGCTATGGCATATACTCCCGCCTTATCCCCAGATTTCCAAATCAGCACCCCATCACCATGACTAATGTCTTTGGCATAGCGTGTGACAAGCCAGGGCATCTGCTCAAAGTCGCGGATACCGTCTATGATGCGGTAATATTTGGGGTTGCCCTGAAATAGCCAGTAGGTCATTAGATTTCACTTAAGAATTTGCTGGGGATGAGGTGGGGCGATCGCAATTTATTAGGGTTATAGGTTACTTTGTATTACTCCTGTTACTTCTTTGATTACATCATTGATAGGAACTAGCCTTCCAACAGTTGTATAATAGCCACCGCCAGATATGGGTGTTGTTGTTGGACGTTCTCTAAAGCGGTTTATATTTTTTACAAACCACTCTTTAGTTAATGGCATTGGTAACTGATACAAGGTTTTGTTTCCCACAAAGTAATAAAATATCCAATCAGCTTCTGTATACATGAAACATCCAGGTGTTCCCCTTTCTAAATTACTATCAGTTTCAAAGAAAAAGTTACCAGTTTTATGCCAGCGATCGCCCTTAATTTCTATCAAAACCTCCTGATTTTGAGTTTTCCAAATTAAATCAATATCTCGTTTTTGAAATAATAGATCGTTTTCAACGTTGACTACTTCAATGGTTTCAGGTCGATTTTTTAACCAATTAGTTATATCAGCAGTAGCTACATTAGCTACTTTCAATCCATCATTCATGCTGTAAGACATAGTGTATCCATTTTTTTAGCTAGGAATTTTCGGATATTAAAATCGAGGTTTTTGACTTGTCTAATGAAAATCGTGGGATTTCGATAACAGGTTGCGGACTTTGCGATCACTTGGGTTTTCCCCTTAAGAATGGGAGGATGATATTTATATTCATAAATTTATGCCCTCAATAAAAATGCAGCTAGAGAAAATTGCATACTGCTAGGTTTAATCCCTTCGTCTAGAATCAGGTTTAATTTGTCTGTGTCCTGTCCCGGTAGGTGCGGCGAAATAGTTCTGTATTATCTGTAAAATTTTCTACCCCAATTTCTCGATTTTGAAACCAGTGGCTAACTTCGGGAGGGAATTTTAAATCATTAAAGCCTTCTGGACGGCTGATAAAGGGTGAGAGGATGTTATAAATATCTTCCCGGCGATTGTTCCAGGGTGTAGCAGTTAAAAGTAAAAAGTAACGCTGTCTGCCAGATTTGCGATCGCTCTCCTGGATCTGTAAGCAAGTCTTGTGAATTGTGAAAATCATTAATGCACCCTATCCACAAATTAATTAGTCAATTCAAATAGCGATCGCTACACGATAACTTTGTCAAACTGTCAAATACTTCTCTAACAGATCCTTACCCTGTTCCCCTATCTCCTTAAGCTTCTGCTCAATTAGCTTCATGGCAATCGGTGACGGATTAGAGCGGCCATTTTCCCATCGGTTGACCGTAGGATATGTCACACCTAAATGTGCTGCAAACTGTTCCTGTGTCAAATTAGTTAACAGGCGAAGTTCGCGGATGATTTGACCAATCTCCGGCTGCTGTTTGCTCGACATTTGCCTAACCCATTATTTTGATGTAGCAAATGATGTATCAACTGCCATCATAAACGCATTTAAACGTAATAACAAGGTTTAAAATGATAAATTTTTCATGATTACTATTGAATCAAATCAATACATTCACAAGAGGATTTTCAGTAAATTCTACAGTAATTATCATAGCTATTTAATCCACACAAACCTTTATTAGGTGAGAGTGCATAGCAACTGTAATATGGGGTAGTACAAAAATATGTAGAACCACATATTAAAACATGAAAAAACTAATGGTATCTGACTAAGCTTAAGTATTTAAACTATTGGTAAACAACCACATCATTATACAGACTGCTAGAAGATACTTATTCCAATGCAATTTAGCCTACCGCCCATAATCCAAAATTCTGAAGGGAAAAGTTGGGAGACAGTGCGATTTCGGCGATGGTGCTTTGCACCCGCCGGAGGCAATCGCAAATGACTGATCACAAGACCCCACCAAGTCAATGATTCGTGAGCCTAATGCCTTGATAATGCCTTGATTGGGACAGTTCGCCAATTAGGGAGATCCAAATAATAAAATGCCCAGCGATAGTATAGAAACCAATCTATACCGCCTGGTGAAGCGATAGTGTAGAAACCAATCTATACCATCTGGTGAAATCAATTGTCCCCACAATGGGCTTTAATGAAGAAGCATTCAACATAAG
>NZ_JAYGHH010000069.1:1269-8909 GCF_034931045.1 Nodularia sp. UHCC 0506 | reverse complement strand
TGTTGAATCATTCCTCGACCCTCACTAACACCGAACTGCTTGACCTGTGGCTACACGGCAAGAGCAAAAACACCATCGACGGCTATCGTCGCCATGCCGAGCGGTTCTTTTGTCATGTCAATAAACCCCTGGCAGATTGCACCCTCATGGATATTCAACTGTGGGTGATGACACTTCATTGTTCTGATAATTCCAAACGGGTAGCAGTGGGGGCAATCAAAAGCCTACTTTCTTTTGCTAAACAGTTGGGGGTGGTATCGGCTAATTTGGGAATACTGATTAAGTCACCCAAATCAAAGAATAGATTGGCAGAGCGAATTCTCACTCAAGAGGAAGTACAACTACTCATAAGTTCTACGACTAATCCCCGTGATCATGCAATTATTCGTTTACTTTACCTTGCGGGTTTGCGAGTGTCGGAACTATGCGGTTTGAAATGGCGCGACCTCAAAGCCCGTGTTGATGGGGGGCAAATCACCGTGTTTGGTAAGGGTGAAAAAACGAGAACCGTGCTGATTGGGGCTGGTATGTGGAAAGAAATTAACTCTTTAAAGGGGTATGCCAAACATGATGACCCAGTATTTGTTTCAGCTAAGGGTGGCCATCTGTGCCGCAGCATGGTTTTTCATATTGTAAAGAAGGCAGCAAACAACGCTCTTATTGAGGGAAATGTATCACCCCACTGGTTAAGACATAGCCACGCTTCCCATAGTTTAGATAGGGGTGCGCCAATTCACCTACTACAAAAAACGTTGGGGCATAGTTCGGTGGCGATTACGGAAATGTATCTTCATGCTAGGCCAACTGATAGCAGTGGATTGTATTTGCCTGATGATGAGTAATATGTCAGATTCAATTGAGCGTCAAACTATCTGTTGTTATCGCCTTGAACATAGTTGCCTTGAATACGTTCGTTATAGTTGCCGCCACCTGTCTTGATATTGCGATCGCTAAATAGTTTCCGACGCGATCTGTTTGCAGCAGCGCTGAGTGCAAAGCACACGCAGCGCGTTCGCTATCGCTTTTAGCGGGCGCTCCGCGCCATCGCACAATCGGCAAAGTCTTCGTCTAATGGTTCCAGGGTAGAAAGTGTTTCCAGGAGGGATTTTTTCTGAATGGGGGAAATAATGGCGAAGGGGATACCATTTTGGATGATGGTCAGGGGTTCGCCTGTTTTTTGAGCTTGGTTAATTAGGTTTTGGACGGTTTCGGGAAGTTCTGCAAGGGTAATTTGTTTCATGGTAGTTTCTGGGGTGAGGGAGCTACTTTGACTGCTAATCTGGTTTTTTGGTTTTCTGGCTATCTGGTTTGCCAAATTTCTGGTTTAACGCCTCAATGATCACTGAAGTTACAGTAATCCCCTGCTCTTTAGCTTTAGACATCCAGTAGCGACGCTCTTTAATAGGAACTTTAATGCACAGATTGACAAGCTGTTCCTGTTCTGGTAAACCAGATTTTTGGTTTTCTGTATTTATGGTTTCCTGGTTCTCTGGTTCTCTAGCTTTTTTAATCAAATCGCCGTACTTACTCATTGTAAAATCTCCATCACTTCCTGACCCAGAGCAACATAATCTGCCCAAGCTGCTTTCAAACGGGAGTCATCAATATCTCGAATAGAAACACCTGCCATTGCTGCTTTCTCAAAGCCGACAGTACGCCGGATCATGGACTTGAATACAGGAATCCCACCTTTTGATAGTTCTTGTTGCAAAGCTTCCCCCTCCTTACTGGGGTGTGGTGGAACAATAGTCAGCAAACAGCGATAGTTAGATTTACCCAAATCTTTGACCATCAAGAGCATTGGTTCTAAACTTACAATGTCTGGTTTTGTAGGCAATATCAACAGGTCACAACCTTTAGCTAATTCCTTTAAATCATCTGAATCTGGCCTAGCTGGGGTGTCAATAACTACAAATTTTGCTTCGGCAATTACTTTTAACGCTTGACGTTCATCCACTGTGTGGAACGGAAATGATCCGCGTTTTGACCAAGCCAATGCGGTACGGTTTTGGTCGCCGTCTACAAGGACGGTTTGACCCTGACTACTCAATACGGTTGCCAGATGTACTGCTGTGGTACTTTTCCCTACCCCACCTTTGTATCCAGTGATAGTGACAATCTTTTTTTCCATAAATCTGGTTTTCCATAAATCTGGTTTTTTGGTTTTCTGGTTTTATCTCTAGCATACTGGAAAATGTTAGATGTAAATCCAATGCCAGGTTTTATTGCCTTTAAGCCAGATAAGGGTTAGAGTCAAGACAAGCGGTATACGACCGAATTAACGGACTGGACATAAAACCAGTAGCAAGGGGTAAAATCAACCCACAGCAGTTAGAGCTACTGGACAAACTTGACAAGCAGATCAGGGGTGGTGGTGCGATCGCAACAATGCAAGCAGATCGTACCCTCCATAAAATGGGGGTGGTTTAGTCTAAAAAGTCTGCTACTCGCTACCCTTTAACTGTGATTGGAAGGGAGCGGGCTGCCAGCCAAGATTGAACTAGAAAGCCAATGTATGCGATTGTTCCACACACTTTTGTTAACGAGGCTAACTTACTAAGTTTGTCCATAATTGCTACCCCCTTATCCCAGTGCTTCGGTTTAGGTAATTTATGTAAGAGTAAAACTATGAAACCAAATAAGAAACTTACTAGTTCAGTCTTTTCACGGATTTGAACCGCTCTCGCTTCCCCGAAGTCTATAATTTATTCACCTAATTCTAGCACTCCAGGCGATAGATTCGCTCTCTTCCCCTATTTCAGAATGAGTAATTGAGTAAATACTCATTTGAGGTTTGATTCATTTTTGAGTAAAAGCTCATTTGAGTAAACCCTCAAAATATCAAAGCATTCATTTTGTTACATAGCAAGTAGGCTATGCTTAATCCGTATGAAAAAAATTTATTGTCAATTACCTAATGCAGTCCACTTCTGAATTCCCTGTTATTTTAGTCACCGACACACATTATGAGTTTTCCAGAGATGAGGTGATAGGGACAAAACTTAAGTTTTGGTTTCAGCATGAAGAACTTGGTCATTGCCTGTATAAGCAAGTCAAGCAAAATTTAGGAGAAGATTGGGCAGAAAAAGTAGCGTCAGAGTTGTCTGAGCTTCTAGGATTACCTCATGCCACTTATCATTTAGCAAAATGGGAAGAAAATCACGGTGTAGTTTCGCCATACTTCCTTCCAGAATCTGGGACATTGGTTCATGGCAACGAAATACTTACTCCAATTGTGCCAGACTACCCCACTCTTCTCTTCTACGGCAATAAACAACATACAATAGATATAGTGTTGAAAGTGATTGAAGCAGATAATGTAAATCTCCCTATCGGCTGGACAGCACCAAACGGCATTCAAAAAGCCGTAGAGGTGTTTCTTGGCTATCTATTGTTAGATGCCTGGATTGGCAACGGAGATCGTCATGATCTAAACTGGGGTCTTGTACGAAATAAGGCGACATCTACCACAGCAGAAACGGTACACTTAGCACCCACCTATGACCATGCCTCATGTTTGGGACGTGATCTCTCTGATGAACAGAGACAAAAACGCTCAATAGAGGCATACGCAAATAAATGTTATTCTGCTTTCTATGGCAGTGTTGAAGACAAAAAACCACTTAAGACTTTTGATGTATTTCACCAAGTTGCACATCGTTATCCCAAAGCTGCCCATGTATGGCTGGAGCGTCTTGAAAGCATCTCAAGAGCGAATACTCTCTTAATTTTTAGTCGAATTCAGCGAGAGCGTATCTCAACTATCGCGGTTGAATTTGCCCAAAAGATTCTTGAATTTAACCAACACAGGCTGCTTAATTTAAGGGAATCAATACAGTGAAAACACCTCAAACACTATTTTTAGCTTGGCAAGACTTCAAAAGTCGCTCTTGGTTTCCCATCGGTAGGTTGACATTTGATGGAACGAGGTACAAGTTTGTCTACATCCAGGGTGTGGAAGAAGCACAACAGGCGTATTACTTTGAGCCTTTGTCTTCCTTTCCTTACTTAGATCAAGTATATACATCAAACCATTTATTTCCCGTCTTCTCTAATCGAGTGATGCCTCCTTCACGTCCTGATTATGCAAAATTCCGTCAATGGCTGAATATTCCAGAACATGAAGATGACATTCTGGCAATTTTAGCCCGTAGTGGTGGACAACGGGAAACAGATAGTCTTGCTGTCTTCCCTTGTCCAGAGCCAGATGAAGAAGGGAGATATCAACTTCACTTTTTCGCCCACGGGCTGAGACACCTGCCTAAATGTACAGTTGAACGCATTAATAACTTCAAACCAGGAGAGAAGTTGTGGTTAGCTCACGAATTTCAAAACAAATATGATTCTCAGGCATTAATTCTAAATACAGAAGACCACCATATTGTAGGGTATTGTCCGCGTTACTTACGGAGTGAAGTTTTTGAGCTTCTCCAGAAAGACCCTAGTTCAGTAGACCTGTGTGTAGAGCGTATAAATTTATTACCAACACCACTCAAATTCCGTCTATTATGCAGTATAACTGCTCAGTGTGAAGACGACTTTCGCCCCTTTTCTAGTCAAGAATATCAGCCGCTCGTAAAGGAAGATATTGAAACGACATCTTTCCTTTCTCGTACTTCAGGCTGATTCGCCCTTGCTGTGCGTAACGCTTCAAAAGCCCGGACACTTACGCCAATAAAATCTGCTGCTTCCTGTTTAGGGACTTCCAATAAATAAATTATCCAAATGAACGAACCACAAAGACGCAGAGCAGAGGACACGGAGTTATGAGGGTTTGAGAGTTTTTTTGCGTTAAGTGATTGAGTGTTTTTTTATTTGTAAGTCCCTTATTCATTGCCAAAACTCGCCAAAAGAATATATTATGCCATGTGGTGAAATTTAGAACGTCTTATGGCTGGCTGGATTGAGAAAATGATCGGGAATAGGCGATCGCCTCTTGCAGAATATAGCCATTTTAATCTTTTTAAAAATATGAATTGATTTACTACTCTATCCTAAAATGGAGCCTTGACAGTTTCTTTTGTGTAAGCTATGTAGCCATTGAACCAGTAGAAAAACATTAAATAACTTTAATTATTCTGTTCAAGAATGAGATGTGAATCTATACATTTTATTAATTTTGGAATATATATATTATTAGAGAATTTATGTTTAAGAACAATAAGTTTTTTTTGAAATTCTAGCCAATTATTTTTTTCAAAATTATTTATTTTTAGACATTTTTCAAATATTGTACAAAAACGTTCTACACATCTATGACCCAAATAAATTTGTTCATTAATAAGAAAATTTTCTAAGATATAAATCCATTGTTCTTGATTAATAAATTCAACAACTGCTAGTAAATAACAGCTGTTACTATCAGCTTTATCAAAAGAATTTGATTTAACAAAAGTTTCTATTATAGCAGATGTATTTTTCTTCAGAATAGGTTTAATTATTTCATTAGGAGTCTCATTCCACAAAATAAAATATTGAAGTAAATCATCAAAAGTCAATTCATCTATAAATATTATTTTTGAGAATTCAATTAATTTTTCATTAATTAATTGAATAATCTCTAAACTTTTTTCATCATCTTCCATATTTAATTTATGATTAATGAATGTTTTAGCATTAATAAAATTATACAAATCGTCTAAAGTAGTTTCTTCAAACTTCCTGCTTAAAATAAGTTTAAACAAATTTAGTGGTAATTTATTTATGTATTTAAACATTAATTTAACTAATGAATATAACTCATTTTCATCAAAATATTCATCAAATTTATCAACAATCGTTTGATCAATCAAGGAGTTCGATTGGTTATTAGCATATGATTTCATTGCAATTAATTGATTTATATTGGCAGATAGTCTATATTGTTCAATTAGAGGATAAATTATTTTTTCATGAAATACTAAACTTTGATATTTCTTACATATGAGTAAAAATTCTTTTGTTTCTTTTATACAATTTTTTATTTTTTCAATAACAGTATTTTGAAAAAAATCTATTTGAGAAGCTTCAACTAAAATATTTAAATTTTCATCATCAGAATTACTAATAGTAAGGTTATTTATAAAATATGTTAGTCTAACACGACATGGAGAATTTAAATAATCCCAGTTAGGAAATCTTGTAATATAAGTAATTACTTTTTTTAAATCTTCATCAGGAATTTTATTGATAATTATTTTAGATAAATTTTCGTTTAATATTGCTGTAACTTCGGATGGGTAAAGGGAATAAATAGCGTTTAATGCACAAAATAAACGTTTAGCTTCTTCATCATTGATATTTTCTATTAACAAATAATGAGTTAAGTCAATGATAATATCTTTAATCAAACCAAAACGGGCATTAGCTAATGGACTTACACGAAAATAATTAATTGCATCGTTTACTTCTAGTGGAAAATTTGGCGATATAATGTTGTTTTTGACTTGTTCAAAAGCTTTTCGTCCTTGAATAGGCGGATGTTGCAAAAAATGTATGACAGCACTTCTTAAATGATAACGAGCTAATTCTGCTGTAGCTTCAAACGGTTCTTCTAATGACTTAACTGAAGGATGAGCGCATCTACTTCGATCTTCAAATAATCTTATAATATCTTTTTCTTCAACAGATGAAATAAATTCATAAGTTGTTCTTGCTTTTTTGGGTATTTTATCTTCAAAATCCCATAATCCTTTATAATCATTACTATTAATTAAAGATTCAAAATGATTAAGCTCACTTATTGCATGAGCATCACATAGAATTTTTAATTCTCTTAACTTATGTAAATAATCAAATACGATTGCATTCCACGTAGAAATAATACAAGAACGAAAAGCGCCAGAACGATAACAATCAACAGCTTCTTTGAGCAAGATTTTAGCTTGTTTGTCTCTGCAAAGTAATATTAATTCATCTAAGTCAAGAAAGTAGTGGTTCATGAGAATATATAAATATTTAAAATTTATGAGTAAAAATAATTTTAGCGCTATTGAGTACAATTATATACAGCTTAACCCCTATGACAACCGCAAGCCAGGGTCAAAGCTAACTGAGGTCATCGACTTAGCCGCACTCGTTCCCGATGGCCCGATGGGGTAGCTTTACTTTCACTGTCAATCGTGTAACGAGTGACCAAAAGTATTGTACCTTCGTTGTGACCACGAAAGCGATATCAACCCATCAAATCCAACTTATCAATCCAAAGGCTACAACCTCCATTCTGTCGTTGGCTGATAAAACTTGCTTATGCTTGCAGCACGATGACCAATTGGAGGTATAGTCCGCAGCATTTAGTTGATTTGGCCGCATTTGTGAGAAAATTATTGATGCGTAGGCATCAAAAGCTAAAGCTCAGATTGTCAAATGTATGAAACGTGGCGTTAATGCAGGCGTTAGGCGTAGTAGGTATCTTGCTAGAAACCCTATATCTGCTCCTAGTTCAGAGTTTTACTCTAAGGGCGCACCGCATTTTCATTTAACTCTTTTTCTTTATCTTTCCTTTTGAACAATGATGAACCTGAATAAGCAATACGGCTAGTGAGAACAATTAGCATAACGATAAAAAATATAGAGTTAAGGACACCACCTGAGCTAATCCTCTCAAGAAAAATAAAGCCCAAACCCAATAACACAATGCTAACTATTGTAAGGGTCAGATT
>NZ_JAYGHH010000069.1:0-1244 GCF_034931045.1 Nodularia sp. UHCC 0506 | reverse complement strand
AGCAAAGCCTATTAAGATAAGCAACAAGATAAAATTGAGACAAATCACGATTAAGAAGAATATAATTCTCTTCTTATAAATTTGAATAGCTCCTGTTAAAGGTCTTTCTAGGGGTAGCTTTGCAATATCATTACTCATTTTAATAACCTAATCACTTTATTTAGTTTCACCTTGAGATTGAGGAACAACAGCGATATTACTATCTTCATTTGGAAATACTTCCAATTTTATCTTTCGCCAATTTTTTGTGACTATTGTTGTAATATCAAGGATGACATAGGAAAGAACAACTACAAGAGTTGATATAGAAAAAACTATCTGAAATGTTACAAGTACCCATTGACTGATACCCGATAGTTCAAGAGCTTTGATGACATATTTATTTAATGCCCACTCAACTAAAACCCACAAGGCTAGAAAGAAAGCATCTAAAATAATAGAAGTAATTTCTAATAAAAGAGTTTGTAATTTGCCAACTAAATCTTTAACAAAGCCATTGGTACTGCTGCTATTACCCACTATATACTCCTCAAGCTATAGGAATCCTATTTGATATTTGAAAACATACGGGGATTGAAAAACCTGTTTTATAAGGACTTTATCCGAAATCTTGTTCAGAAATCAGACATGAGTCCTATATGTCTAACGCCAACCTTACGCAAATTATTTACTAATATTAGCGGTTTAACTATTTGTTATACAGCAAATTTCTCAGTAGGAGGTAATTGCGATAGGTACGATAGCTAATTTCTATTACAGACAAAACCATATTTGCATAACGAGTTGTTAAAGTCTATCTAAAAAAGGTAACAGCCAACAATATCTATCTTTAGATAGATTCTGAATTATAAAAGGTAAACTAGTTGACCGCAAAAAAATAAAAGTAAATTACGCATTGGGGGTCAAATTGGCGATCCCAACCGCAGCGCCTCAAGCTGGGCTGGAAGGGGCAAACTGCTAATGTAATATATGTGATGAGAAATCAGGAGTTAGGTTAGCTCTTGGCTATGAACACATTGTTATTGGCACAAAAGACAGACCAGAAGTGGAAGACTTAGACGCACTGCTTAAAGGATGCGACTTGATTATTCCCCCTACCGCGTTACACATTCCCGAATACGACAGGCACTAAACAGGCACACCCCAAACAACATTCTATCCCGTTCATTGTTCAAGCCGTGGGTAAAAATTAACTGTATCTCTTGCTGTGTAATAACTTTGGCGCGTCCGTGCCTGTTGATTGT
>NZ_JAYGHH010000068.1:5617-20790 GCF_034931045.1 Nodularia sp. UHCC 0506 | reverse complement strand
GAACCAAAGTTTTTTTTAAAGGGGTGATACTAAGAATCGTTTGCCTTGCCCACAGAAGAGTTTGCAGGATTTGGAGTGTTCTAGATATATCTATATATGATGTATGGGAATTAAGAAAAAGCGTAAATAATGAAGAACTATGACTGGATTGTGGTTGGGGCAGGAATTACGGGTGCGGCGATCGCCTACGAATTGGCGAAAACAGGTTTTAATGTACTTTTGTTAGAACAACAAGGCAAATCGAAGAATGCCACTAGTTATAGTTATGGTGGTCTGGCTTATTGGTCTGGGAGTACGCCACTGATGCACCAATTATGTGAAGAGGCGATCGCTCTTTACCAAAATTTGGATTCCGAGTTGGACGCTGAAACTGAGTTGCGGGAACTAGATTTATTACTCACTATTGCGGCTGATAGCGATCCACAAGCTGCTGCTGCATCTTATAATCATGTTGCTACTCCACCTCTGTTACTCGATATTAAAGAGGCTTGTGAGTTGGAACCACTGCTGAATCCAGAAGCGATCGCCGGGGCTTTGACTGTTAAACATGGTCATATTAACCCAACAAAGACAACACAGGGCTATATTCAAGCCTTTCTACGTGCTGGGGGTGAAATGCAAATTGCTCAGGTTCTCGATTTACAAACCACTTCATCTTCTAATGCCAGCATGAAGTTGAAGGGTGTAAAAACAAATATTCACACTTACCACAGTGAGAATGTAGTGATTTGCGCGGGTGGATTTAGCAGACAGCTACTAAAGTTGGCTGGTATTCCCATGAAGCTGTATTTTACTCATGCTGAGGTCATCGAAACTCCACCTGTTGAGTTGAGTTTACGCACTTTAATCATGCCAGCAAATCTGCAACGGTTTCAGTTAGAGGCGGAATCTACTAAGGTTGATGAATTATGGCAAGTACCTAATGAACCAGTACCGCCGATTTTAGATGTGGGGGCGGTTCAATTTCAAGATGCTAGTTTGCGTTTGGGTCAGGTTAGCCGTGTTCTCACAGATCCTTTGGGCAAGATTAACGCTGAGGAAAGTGAAATGTGGTTACGAACAAATATTCAGCAAGTTTTACCGATATTAGCGAATTTACCAGGAACTTGGCATCATTGTTTGGTGGCTTTTAGTTGCGATCGCTTACCTTTGATTGGCGCTATTCCAGGATTTGAGGGTGTTCATATTTTCTCTGGTTTTAGTAACCCTCTGGTGATTGTACCACCTTTAGCTCGGCGCTTTGCTAATTTTTTGGCTGGTCAGGAGGATGAGATTATTACTCAGTTATGGACTGGGCGTTAGGGTTAGTGAGTTTGTGTCACGCAGAGGCGCAAAGAGATAATTGAGAGTTGCTACACCTCTATTTTTTCTGTAGCAATTATGTCTGCGGCTTCTTGCAAGAGTTCTTGTTGTTCTTGTTGAATTTTTTCTAATCGGGTAGAGATTTCTGCTAATCGTTGGTGTTTGTTTTGATCAAGGGTTGGAGGGTTTGTAGGTAGAAGTGCTAGTTTGTTAGTTGTTTGAGTATCGGTCACTGGTTGAACAGCAAAACTTCTCAATTTAGTTAAGGAAACAAAGCTCAGTTTTAGGAAAGCCCAAATTAATCTGAGTGGAATTTGCAGTATTGACCAACTAGCTGTTTCTATCAGGCGGATAATTGCTTTGATAATACTCCAGATTAGAGCAATTCCTAAAAGCAGAATGATTAAACTGATAATCGGGTGATTAACTGTCCAATCAAGAATATGAAATAATCGCAAAAATGCTGGGTGTTGATTCAGCCAATCATCTATGGAGGAAGTAACAGCAGTTTGCCAAGTTTGTTCTATGGAATCTTGAGCTTTTTCTAAGGTAGTTGTAACTGTATTCAGTGCTTGACCAGTTTTTGTATTTGCTGTTGCTTTTACAGATTGGCTAAACTGCTGTGCTGAGTTAGTTATTGAGTTAACGCTTCGGTTTACAGCACTTTTCGCTGTTTGCCAGCGTTGTAAAACTTCTGCGGACAAATTTATGTCTATTTGAGAAGCCATAATACATTTCACAACTGACCGAAGCTAATTATTAATCCATCTTGGGGATGATTGGTAAGTACTATTACCGGATATTAACTGTGATTAGACAATACTTTTTAATATAACTGCAAAGAAGATGAGCAGCAACTATTTTCATTTTTATTGTAACAATTTCAAACCTGTGATAGAGACGTTGTATACAACGTCTCTGTTTGGTGGAAATAGCTAATGGCTAACCATTAAATAAGTCTAAATCTGTGACTGCACCGACACTGCTAGAAGATACTAATTTGGCATATTTAGCTAGTACACCTTTGGTATAACGTGGCGGTAAGGGTTGCCAATTGGCACGTCTGCGGGCTAATTCTTCGTCTGAGACGTTCAATTGCAAGAGGCGATTAGAGGCATCTATGGTAATGCTATCACCTTCTTCTACAAGGGCGATCGCACCACCAACGGCCGCTTCTGGGGCTACGTGACCAACTACCATGCCGTAAGTACCGCCGGAAAAGCGACCATCGGTAATTAAGCCGACGGCATCGCCTAACCCAGCCCCAATAATTGCTGAAGTGGGAGCCAGCATTTCTCGCATACCAGGGCCACCTTTGGGGCCTTCGTAACGAATAACCAGAACATCCCCGGCATTAATTTTATTTGCCAGGATTGCGTCTAAACAGGATTCTTCAGACTCAAACACCCGTGCAGGGCCAGTAATAATCGGCTTTTTAACTCCGGTAATTTTGGCTACTGCCCCTTCTGTGGCTAGATTACCTTTAAGGATGGCTAAGTGTCCTTGTGCATACATGGGGTTATTCCAAGGACGAATCACATCTTGGTCGCTGCGTGGTTCGGCGGGGATATCTGCTAAGACTTCGGCCACTGTTTGACCACTAATAGTTAAACAGTCACCGTGGAGTAAATCATGCACAAGTAACATTTTCATGACTTGGGGTATTCCGCCCACTTTGTGCAAGTCTGTGGCGACATATCTACCACTGGGTTTTAAATCACAGATAACTGGGACACGTCCACGAATGGTTTCAAAGTCGTCTATGGTAAGTTCTACTCCAGCCGCACGAGCGATCGCTAAAAAGTGTAATACTGAATTTGTAGAACCACCCACTGCCATAATTACGGAAATGGCGTTTTCTATAGATTTCCGGGTGATGATGTCACGAGGTAAGATTTGTTTCCGAATAGCTTCCACTAAAACTACGCCGGATCTTTCGGTACTGTCGGCTTTTTCATCATCTTCGGCTGCCATTGTGGAAGAATAGGGTAAGCTCATTCCCATAGCTTCAAAAGCGGAAGACATGGTATTTGCTGTAAACATCCCACCACAGGAACCAGCACCAGGACAGGCTTCACGTTCCACTGCTAAGAGTTCGTCATCATCAATTTTGCCAGCGCTGTATTCACCAACTGCTTCAAAGGAACTAACAACGGTTAAATCTTTACCATCGTAGTGACCGGGTTTAATTGTGCCACCATAAACAAAAATAGCAGGGATATTCATGCGTGCCATGGCTAACATTGCCCCTGGCATATTTTTATCACACCCACCAATAGCCAGCACGCCATCCATACTTTGTCCAGTACAGGCGGTTTCAATGGAATCAGCGATAACTTCCCGTGATACGAGAGAATATTTCATTCCCTCGGTTCCCATAGAAATTCCATCACTAATGGTGATAGTACCGAACATTTGGGGCATTGCCCCGGCATTCTTTATACCAATTTCTGCCCGTTGCGCCAATTTGTTAATCCCCATATTGCAGGGGGTAATTGTGCTGTAGCTATTAGAAATGCCGACAATGGCTTTGTTGAAATCTTCATCTGTAAAACCAACGGCTCGCAGCATAGCTCTATTAGGCGATCGCTGCACTCCTTGGGTAATAGCTCGACTTCTTAAATTCTCTGATATTGTTTTTTCACCCATTGATCTTACCTTAATCAAATCTCTGTACAAGTATCATAGGTAGACTTTTTTGAGATGTCCAATATATATTTATTTAAATTTGATACTTATAAAGTATTAAAAATATGGAACTACGACACCTGCGCTACTTTATCGCTGTAGCTGAGGAATTACATTTCAGTAAAGCAGCAGAAAGACTGCATATAGCTCAACCGCCTCTGAGTCAACAAATTCAGCAGCTAGAAGCAGAACTAGGAGTAAAACTTTTTCATCGTAAAACTAAGCGACAAGTACAGCTAACAGAAGCTGGTAAAGTTTTTTTACAAGAGGCTTATCAAATACTGGTGCAACTAGAAGCAGCAGTGGGACTGACTCAAAGGACTGGAAGAGGTGAAACAGGTCAACTGAGAATAGGATTTACTAGTTTGGTAATTTACGACTTATTACCCTTGATTTTGCCACAATTTCGCAAGCAATTTTTAGAAGTAGAACTAGTTTTACTGGAGTTAACTACAAGTCAACAGGAGCAAGCACTGAAAGATTCCCTGATTCATGTGGGTTTTGCTCATCCACCTTTAGAAAATGACACACTATCTTATAAGTGTATTCGCAAAGAAACCTTAGTTGTGGCTTTGCCGTCAACTCATTCATTGGTTCAACAAGAAAACATCTCAGTGCGCTCGCTCCTAAGTGAACCTTTGATCATGTTTCCCCGCTATCTAGCACCAGGACTTTATGATCGCATCATGAGTATTTTTAAGCAGGAAAATTTCCAACCTAACATTACTCAGGAAGCGATTCAAATGCAAACAATTATTGGATTAGTATCGGCGGGAATGGGTGTGGCGATCATACCATCTTCTCTACAGAATCTTCAAAGGTCTGGTGTAGATTATCGTCCTATACTAGAAGATGTACCTATAATAGAAACTGCTGTAATCTGGCAGCAAAACAGTTTAACTCCTGTTGTAGAGAATTTTTTACGCGTCGTGACGCTTATATTATTTTGCCCAAACAGCCTGAAAAAAGTCTAGTTCACAAGACATGGCATAACGGTAAGTTGAGTACAATGAAGAACTAGCAGCAGCGTAATGTTCTACCAAACTTGCTAATTGTTGTGTCAGGGGTTGAAAATCTGCACTGCTGTAAGTCCGAATCCAATCGGCATACTGATGATTAGGGATACCATTATGGGCTAACTGTTGTCCCAAAAAAGCGTAAAGACGCATACAAGGGGACATGGCGGCAGCAGTGACACCTATATCACTACTCCAGGCGGTAGCTAGTAAGAAATCAGTATAGCGACGGGTAGCAGTTTCAGGTTCTACAGTACGCAAATCAACTTTCCACTGAGTAGCATAGTTTTTATGTAACTTTAGTTCTGCCAAAACTCCATCAGCTAAGGCGTGAAATGTCGTAAAACCTTGCCAATCTGTGGCTTTCGCTGCCGCTATACTATATGCACGGGCAAAGGCTTCTAAGAAAAAAGCATCTTGCCCGATATAGTTGGCAAATTTAGCTGGTTTTAGAGTACCATCGGCGATGCCTTGAACGAAAGGATGCTTGAGACAAGCTTGTGCTAAATCTTGATTTGCTACCCATAAGTCAGTAGATAAAGTCATTAGTCATTAGTTATTGGGAAGTTTTTTCTCACTTCACACTTTTCATTTAAAAAGGTAAAAATTGCAGTAAAACTGAGCCAAGACTGCCTACAAAGTCAAAAAAGCTAGGTTGGCCAGTGCTGACTTTCGCTGAGTAGGGTGTTTGTAGTTCTTTCATAAAGGCTTCTGCGGTTTGAATTCCTATCTCGTTTTCTTGGGCTTTAAACATTTTTTCGGCTGTTTGAGCATCTTGGAATGCGCCTTCTCGGTCAAATATTTGGTAACGAGCAACACCACGGGCTAAGTATGCACCTGCATATTCTGGCTGAGATGCGATCGCTTGATCAAAATAATTGATTGCTTGCCTTTGATTACCTTTTTGTGCTTCTGCAACTCCTAAAGCATAAAATTCTTCTGGTGTAGCAATTTGCAAGGGTATACCAACTGCACCTTGAAAGTTAACGCCATCTAAATAAGCACCATTAAATTCTGTATTCGCTAAAAAGGTGTTTCTCAAGTCAGCACCCAGTAAATTTGCGCCACTGAGTTGAGCTTGGCTGAGGTTAGCACCAAATAAACCAGCACCACTTAAGTTTGCGCCTCGTAAATCAGCACCGCTTAAATTGGCACGGCTGAGGTTAGCATTTGTCAAATTAGCACCGCTTAAATCCGCTCCAGATAAGTCAGCCATGACTAAACCAGCATTAGTCAGGTCGCAATTTTGACATTGCTTGGTAGCTAATAACTGTCTGACGTGTTCAAAGTTGGCTGCTTGGGCAGTTGTTGTCAGACTAATGGTAGTTAAAAATACGGCTGTGGCTAAAATTGGGCTTTTCATTACACAAGCTTAAGCTATAGATTTATACTTAAACTTATGATATGAGTAACCGGGAAAATGTGCCATCTGTCATCGACAAGAAGATTTAATTTGCTGATAACTGCGATTTTGAAATGCAGCCGGATCATTATAATTAGCACCATGCAGTAAATCCATGCGAATATGAACTAAATCTTCAACTCTGCCATGAATGACATCAACAACCCGATGGGGATAAATAATATCCGGTCTTTTTACTGGTGGGGAAAGTTTAGGTAATTTCATAAGTGGTTTATTTGCTTTGTGATATTTGGTTCGTAGTGAAAACTTCCATCCTTCCATTATTGAGAACTAAAGTCCTCACTACTAACCCTGATAATTAATAAGGTGTAGACCAAGAACGGACTTCACCCAAAGTAACAGGAATAATATCACTCACATCAATTGTAAACCGGAATAATTTCTTAGCACGACGGCTATTTTCAGGATCAAAGAATTTCAATTTTACATCCCAACAATCGCTATCTAAACGACAAAAAGGACTTTTTTCTACAGTAATACTATCCAATTCCATACCTATAGCCACAGCTTCGGCAAAAGTAGACGCAGCTTGAAAAGCATTGGTGGAAGCAAAATTCAACGCCCTATCTTGGGAAGTTGTACCTAAATTACGTAAATCATAATAAATACGGCTGAGGAAACTACCCAAAGTGCGGCGGATAGACTCTTCTTGTGCTTCTTTGGCTTGTGCTTGTACTGTCTGAATAGCTGCATCAACTAAGGTGTTGACCTTCCAACCGTAAAGCCCCCGTGTATTGGGAACTTCAATTACAGGCACAACTTGACCAGAAAATAGTCTAACACTCCGTCCGGTTAAAATCCCTGGAATGCTGACTCTCTCTACATAATTGTCGCTGTCTTCTGGTTGGATTTGTCCTGATAATAATTCTTGTAAAATTGCATAGACATCTCTAGCAAAAGCCCCATCTGGTTCAATAGCATAGATGGGTGTTAATTCTAAATTTAATGTCCAAATTAAAGACTTAGCTTCAGAAAGATGACCTCCTAAATAATCTACCATCTGCCGGGCATCATAAGGATTAGCAGGAATTACTGTTCTGTCTATTACTACCCCTGGCATTAATTGTTTAAAGGAGTCCCGTCTGGCTTCTGAACCAAAATCATAACCCAGTGTTCCTAAAGCATAAGCTAGGTTAAGTTCAGCGAAGTCGCTGGGTGCTTGCTTGGCGGTGATGTAGTTCGATGTGCGATATGGCATGGTTGTAGGTCTGGAATTTGATATATTTGCAGTTGTCAAAGGTGCAGAAATTGTCACAGGCATAGCTGGAACAGCTTCAGAAAGTTCATCTAGGATAAATTCTTCAGAATTGGGTTCGGATTCAGTAATATTTGTGGTGTCTGTCCCACCGCAACCACAACCAGTAGCTTCTACACTGTCAACGATTTCCAAGGTATCTAATTCTTCAGACATTGTTCCTCCTGTTAGATATTGCAATGCACCAGAAATATTTAACTTACCTAGTAAGCAGCGACTCACATCGACAGTATCCTTGGTTGTACAAGGGATAGCAGTTTCTAATAAGGCGGTTCTGACCTGACTGGGATCTGGTTTTTCACCGCGTTTAATTTGCAGACTTAGCAGTAAAGCAGCTACTCCTGAAACAATGGGGGTAGCAAAGCTAGTACCACTGAGTTTTTGTGTCCCTCCTCCCGGTTCTGCCCCTAAGATGTTTTCCCCTGGTGCGAGGATGCCTTGGTTTTGATATAGTTCTCCCCAGTTGCTAAAGTCGATGGGTTTACCTTGGTTATCCATCGCCCCTACTGCTAAAACAGTGGGTAAGGATGCGGGGACGTGCAAACATTCGCAACCATCGTTACCCGCAGCAGACACAATTAAAACATTGTTGTTTTTACAGAGTTGCACAGCCTGATTTAACCAACTTTCTGCTTCACCATTATCGGTGAGTTGTCCAGCGCTGATGTTGATAATATGCGCCCCAGCATTGACGGCTTGTTCAATGGCGCGAGATAAATCTAACTGAGAAAGATTCCTATTATTATCCCCAAAGATAGGGACGATTAAACCTCGACATTGGGGGGCAATTCCTTCAACGGGTGATTCTGGTTGACCAAATATAATACTTGTTACATGAGTACCATGTCCAAACATAGTTCCATTAGTAGCTTTATCTTGGATTAGTGTTGGTAGTTGTGTTAAATTTGCTGCATTAAAGCAGGAATGGGATAGATCAACTAATCCATCTAGTACCGCCACACATATTTGTGAATCACCCTGTGTTAACTTCCATATTTTTTGTATTTCTGCTTCCATTGAGGATTTCAGCATTTAATTGGTTAATTGTCTGCTTACGTAATCTTTTTTCGCCATAAATATCTATTTATTAGCATTTAAGTTACCAATTTTGCTTGTCAAGCATAGGCTAAATAATTACATTATCTGGTTTAAAATTTAAATATTATTTACGTAATTTAACATAGATCAGTTTTTTTATGTAAAAAATAACGGTAATCGTTGGTTGTTTATTTTGACTTCTCCCTGAAATACAAATATGTATTGTAAGCTACTTAACATGACTAAGGGTGTGATCAAAATATTAACTAAATATCAATGCAGATGGCTTGAAATTAGATAGAGTATTCTTATGAATAAAGCCTTGCGTGGGATAATTATTTACTGTAATCTTAGAATCAACTAGCTAAATCAATTCTAGCTTACTGATTATTACTTCCAACTAATAGTCACAGGTTGAGCAGTTGGATTGATTATTTTATTCTGAGAAATTCATATTGAGTTAACGCTAAACCTTGACCTCTGCCTAACCATCTCTTAAGAGGAAAGGAAACGGGAGCGATCGCTTCACCTAAAAAAAGCCTCTGGTGAATCACAACTCGTTAAATTCCCCTTCAACATAAATTTAACGCCTTCACCAAACCAATCTTCTTCACATCGAAGAAGTAGTCCAAACAAACAAAGGAAAAAACACCATGACTAAGAAAAATATCCGCCCCCAACAAGTTGCCCCTGTGCAACGCGAAACCAACGCTAGTTCTAAAGATAAAAGTGGACAGGTTATACCCCAAATATATTATTTATGGGGAATTCCTTTTGCAGGGGACGACGCGGAGTAAATCACCTCGTTCTATCACTCACCTGAAAAAAGGTCAAAAATCTGTTGACCCATCCCCTGGCGCACGGTTCGCCTCGATGAATTGACGGACAACCTCTGTCAGTTCAAGGGTTTCCGATACCTAGCACGGCGGGGGTGTAAAACTGGATTTTGATTTTTTTAGGGTTAGTGGTTGAACCCTTCTTTATGAGATGAACCCCAGCCAACAGCTTACTACCCCAGTGGCATTGGGTTGGGGTCATCTCCTGGGGTTTATACTTCCTGGCGCATTCGTCTAAACTGTTTCCTAGTCGCAAAAAAGCCGGATACCATTGAGTTAACCTATCATCAGTTAAGCGTTCATAACTGCCATAATTGCTGAAGTCATAGAGAAAAGTCTGGCGCATTTTGGTAGCTTTAGGATTAGCGTGAATATACCGTCAAGTATTTAATGCTCTTTCTCTATCTGAATAAAAAACCATCACAGTAATATTGGTTCTCTCAAAAATATCCCGTTCGTCTTAAAATTCGGCTAAAACACATAGCAATATACCAGTTGAAGAAGTGCATTATTTTGAATAAATCTTCTGGCTGTTTAGGTGCAATCAAATAATGAACATGATTTGACATAATGCACAAAGCATAAAGCTGGAAATTGTATTTATTCAAAGCCTTGTTTATTGCATAAAGAAACATTTCCCGACACTCACGCCGTGATAAGAATACCCAGGCTGGAAAATTTGAGGTTTTCTAGGCATAATTAAAGGAATTATCATTGATAATGATTGTATCTAATCAAAATCCGAATAATGTGAATCATCATATTCGTTATATTAACGAACATAAACAAGCCTTTGATGTTGAATATTTCTATCCTTTAGATATTTTTGAGAATTTTGCAGAACAAATTGAAGATTGTACGATTGAGTGTTCCTGTAAACTGGAACAAGATAAAATTTATGCAACTCGGTTTAACATATTATTTCAGGATAACTACCAGCAGCAATTTAATTCTGTACTTAACTTCTTTCGCAAAGTAGAAGCTAGGGTTGATGTTAAATTTGATTATCAACTAATCGAGCAATTTTTGGGCAATGACTTTGATTTTAGCAAAGTTTTAACAATTTTCACAGGAATAGATTTGCGAAATGAATTTGAAGATTCGCGTTTAAAATTCTGGTTTATAATTAAAGACTATCCAGAAAAAGTTGAAACTGCAATATCTATACATGGTAATAGTCAAGATTTACGATCACTTATATTTGGTAATTTGTTGTTAGTAGGGTTTGATTTTTGCTTCAATGGTCGTAGTGACATCAAGCTGTATCCTGAAATTAAGCGACATGAATTTGAACTTTCCAATATCCAACTTCAACTAGGGAAATTGTTATCAAAACCAGCTTTAGAATTGTTAAAATATTCTTCGGCTTTAACGGTTTCGTTGAGTAGAGATAAGCAAGAAAAAACTCTTCATTATCACCCGCTTGATCCGAATGAATTTATTTATAATTTAAGGAATGATATGGCAAATAGAGTTCATAATTATTATAGAAATAAATCGGTAAATCATGTAATTGTGGGTTTTCCTGAAAGAGAGTTAATTACTGGAAGCATTAAAAATTTAAGTCTGTATTATCAAATGAGTTAATATAAAACCACCTGCCTAATATTACATCCTGTAAATTCTGATTCTGACAAAGAAATTTACCATGAAATTTTCTGCAATTCCCAAAAGGAACAATGTTACACAAAGTGCTGTATCTAGTAAAATTCATGTAAAAATCAACCAACAGCAAAACCTGTATATTGTCTAACCAAAGGTTCATGAAATGCTAAAACAATATCTGCTTTGGGAACACCTAATTTAACTAACTCATCTGCTATACCAATTTCAGTTCCATCATGTTGTATCCAAATCTTGTTATCTTTAATATCCAAATGCAAAACACAACCATGCTGCCGTCGTCTGTTTTTCCAGCCCACATACATCAACTGATAATGATCGCCAACGGTATCAAAAATCAATTGTTGTTCAATTTCATCCTTAGCTGAACCTAACTGAGCGTATTCTGTGATAACTTGTTTTACATAATTGCGATATTGTTCTAGTTTTTCCATGCTACAATTACCTCCTGAATCGGATCATAAATCATGATTTTGAGTTGGGAACGCTCAACAACTGTTTTGATAAACTGCAATTGAAAGAAAGAGTGATAAATTCCTAAAGGAACAGCTAAATATAAAACTCGTTCAGATTGTTCTTCTTCTAATGCCACACGATAATTAAAGAACTGTCCAATGGCTTGATGAAATTGAGAAATATTGGATGTACCAATAAAACTCTTAATTTCCACCGCTATTTTTTCTCCGGCTTTTTCAGCAGCTAAAACTTGCTCTGCACCGAGGTCAATATACATTTCTACATCACCAACTTCAATCCTTAAAGGATCATCCGTAATTACCCAACCATCTTTTTCTAACCCTATCCTAACAGCATGATGAAAAATATCTTTAGCTGGCATTAACTTTTAAAAATTAGACTTTTTACTAACTATCATAGCACCAATTATAACACTAACAAAACCCATGCCAGACCTTACTGACATTCCAGGAATACCCGAAATTTGGACACGTACAAAAGGCGACCTCCGGATTAAAATTGCTATTCTTGACGGTGCAGCAGATTTAGAACGCAGTTGTTTTCAAGGTGCAAATTTTAGCCAATTTCAACCCTACTGGTCAGAAGATATTGAACTGAACGAAAAATACTTTTATTATCTCAATTTATATTTAGAATTTAACCAACAACAAAAAGATAAAAAAGAAGATCCAGACCACGATAAAGAAGAAGCGAAAAAAGAACGAGAAGCATTTTTTGCCCCCTTTCCCCCAGCTATTAGGCAACGCATCGAATTATCAAGTCATGCTACTCATATTTCTAGCACCATCTTAGGACAACACGGCACACCCGCCCCAGGCATTGCCCCTTTATGTACAGCATTAAATATTCCCATTTCCTTCGCTAACGATGATTTTATTTCCCCTATCAACCTCACCCACGCGATTAATACTGCTTTGCAATGGGGGGCAAATATCATCCATATCGCCGCTTGTCACCCCACCCAAACCGGAGTAGCACCAGATTTATTTGCCCGTGCTGTGAAACAATGCCAAGACAATAATATGTTAATTGTTGCCCCTGGTGGTAATGATAAAGGTGAATGTTGGTGTATTCCCTCTATTCTTCCAGGTGTGATTACTGTAGGTGCAATGCGCGACGATGGCCAGCCGTTTAAATTTAGTAATTACGGTGGAGAATATCAAAATAAAGGGGTGATGGCTAACGGCGAAAATATCTTAGGCGCACAACCGGGAACGGAAGAACCTATTAAACAAAAAGGTACAAGTTGCGCTGCACCTATTGTTACAGGTATTTCTGCATTATTAATGAGTATGCAACTGCAACGGGGAGAACAACCCAACGCCGAAGCAGTGCGGGAAGCGATTTTAAATAGTGCTATTCCCTGTAACCCGGAAGAAGTGGAAGAACCGGAACGCTGTTTGTTGGGTAAGTTGAATATTCCGGGGGCGTTTCAATTATTGACGGGAGAAAGGTTAACGGCTGAATATGTCAAACTATCCCACCCGGAAATTAATTTCCGGGATAATAGCGAAAGTCCTCTTCAAAGGACTGAAAATAACCTGATGTTGCTGGAAGTAGCACCTAGTATTGATGTCAGTAACCAGGTGGAAAAATCCTTAGTTGAAAGCTCTATTAGCAGTCAGTTTCAACAGAAGTTAGCTATAAGCCAGGGAATTAATTACTCGGCTGATTCTATTACTCCCAGTGCGGCTTCTAAATTGGTTTATGCTTTGGGTAATATCGGTTATGACTTTGGTGATGAAGCCAGAAGGGACTCCTTTAAACAATTAATGCCAGCAGTAAATATTGACGGTGCTGTTATACCCGCTAACCCTTATGATGCGCGGCAGATGGTTGATTATTTGTCCCAAAATCCTACGGAAGCTAAACCTTTAATTTGGACTCTCAACCAAGAACTGACTCCTATTTATGCTTTAGAACCTGTTAGCGGTTTTGCTGCTGATATCTATGAAATTCTGGTTTTAATGTTAGAGGGACAAATTCAACCAGAAGATAGTGATGATTTTGTAGAAAGGGTGAGTATTCCTGCAAGATTAACAGATAGAAGTGTAGAGTTATTTTCTGGTCAAGTTGTGCCTGTGATTACTCTTACGAATACTAGGGGAATGTATGGTTGGAAAGTCAACAGTTTAGTAGATGCGGCTTTGCAAACTGTGATTACTGGAGAAACTGCACCGGCAGAAGAAATCGCAATGCGAAAAGCTTTGAGTAGTTTCTTAAATCGAGTTTACTATGATTTACAAAATTTAGGAAAATTTGCTAAAGACCGGGCGTTAAATTTTTCTGTAACTAATGCTTTTCAAGCGGCTTCTAGTTTTTCTCAAGCTATTTCTACAGGGATGCAGCTTGATAGTATTGAAGTAGAAAAAAGTCCTTTTTGTAGAATTAATAGTGATTGTTGGGATGTGAAGTTAAAGTTTTTTGACCCGGAAAATGGACGCAGGGCGAGAAGAGTTTTTCTGTTTACTATTGATGTTAGTGAGAGAATTCCTGTAACTTTGGGTCAAGTTCGCTCTTGGTCTGTGCCAAAATAATTCTGACTTGTGGTATGGCGGTTCTTATACTAAAAACGGGTTGTAGATTTACTTTTAAAATCGCCAGGAGTATTGATATACAAAGACTTTCCCTGGGCAAAAGTCTAGCAATCATCCGTTTTTAGTATAGTTAAGGGAGATAAAAGAACCCCAACCCACTCTCCGTAAGCGAGGAGGGGATTATGATGTACTTCATTCAAGTGCATACCGCTATAAATTTTACCAACGGGTTTACTGATAATTGGTATCACGATTTTCTACTAAGATTACAGGTATGGGACTTGTTTCTAATACTGCTTGCGATACTGAGCCTATGAGGACTTTTTCCCAAGGCTGATGACCCCGTTTTCCCATGATAATTGCTGTAGCATTATGCTTTTGGGCAGTGCGAATAATTTCCTCTGGAACCGTACCAGTGACAGTTACAAATTTATATCTGATATCTGATAACAATTTTTGAGTTTGTGATTCTAGTTGTTGAATTTCTTGCTGATTGGGTAAATTCACTATATGCAAAACTATAACTTCACCATTACTGCGTCGTGCTAAATCTGCGACTTTGGTTAAAACTGCTGTTGCTAAACCTGATGTATCAACGGCTGCTAGTAATAGGGTAGGAGTGGTAACTGTTACTTTTGTGGGATCAATTTCTCCCCGTTCTAATAATTTAGGTGCAAAGGTCATAGTTGCCCAAGCTGCTAACGGTGCTGTAACTAAAATTGATAAAGCTGCGATCGCTAAAATTATCTCACCTCCGGCAATACCTTGGGCGAGGGGAATTGCCCCAATTGCTGCTTGTACTGTAGCTTTGGCTGAGTTCCCTGGTAATAAAAACAGTTTTTCCCGCCAATTCCAATTACTGCCCAATGTGGAAAGATACCAGCCCAGCATCCGACCAATAAATAAACCAATGGCCAAAATTGCCAAACCGGGTAAGAGAATATTGCCTAATACTTGCAGTTGAATAGTTGCACCCAG
>NZ_JAYGHH010000068.1:4595-5592 GCF_034931045.1 Nodularia sp. UHCC 0506 | reverse complement strand
CAAAAAAATCTCGGCTACTATCCAGAGGCTATCAAACCCACCGCGCAACCTTCTCGCTAGGGGTGCATCTAATTCAATTAAAAAAAACCCCATACTCATTGCTGCTAAATAACCAGAAAAGTAAGGCAATTCATGAGCAGAAATGACTAAAAATAAGGCGATACTGGCAGCAATTACGGTATCTTGAACGGCATTTTGAGTCCAATTTTGTTTTACTAACAGCACAACCAGCAAACGGGCGGCTAAATAACCGAATATCACTCCCAGTAAAATTTGCATGATAATTTGTAGTGGTAGCAGTTGGAGGGAAGTTAGTACCAACCCGCCAGGAAGGATAATTTGCTCAACGCTTCCATCACCCAAAAAACTCAGCAACAAGCTAAAGACTAATAACAGCAGGACATCAGATAAAGCACTACCAGTCAAAATTGCATCGGGTATGCCTTTGGTGACACCCCAGCCTAAACTTTTAAGTCTCAGCATTCCGGGAACAATGACGGCTGGAGACTCCGCGCCAATGACGCAGCCTAAAAGTAAGCCGGTGAAAAAGTCAAATTTAAAGATTACCATAGCTGCAAAGGCGATCGCGATCGCTTCGATTGTGGCTGGTAAAAATCCCAAACGCAGGGCTACAGTTCCCTGTTGAGCTAATTTGTCTCTATCTAAACCCAGTCCGGCTTTCATTAAAATAATCATCACTGCCAAAGTTCTCAAATCATCAGCAGCATTAAGCATTTCTGGACTAATTACATTTAGGGCTTGGGGGCTAAGAATTATCCCCACTATAATCATGCCAATTAAAGGGGGAGCGCCTAAATGCCGAGCAAGTTGACCCACAAAAAAGCCCATTATTAAAATCCATAATATACTAGCTAACATTCCCATAACCCCTAAAAGTGAAATTTGTAGATAGATAACTATCAGTTAATCACATATAGGAATCCGGTTTGGTTTATGAATTTACTCGTAGAGGTAGGGAACAGGGAACAGGGAAGAA
>NZ_JAYGHH010000068.1:0-4536 GCF_034931045.1 Nodularia sp. UHCC 0506 | reverse complement strand
CCTATATTGCTATTTACGATACTAATAACAATATCGGCTTTGCTTAAATGAAAAAAATGAATTTGCATTCGATAAATAGATGGAAATTTATATGTTATGCTTCGTATAGGAATCAAAAAAGTAAAAGCAGTAGAAAAATTCACATAATTGAGACAAGCTCAATAAAGTTTTTTTGCTCTGGTAAATTCACTTCGATTCGTTACCGCTTTTTGTAACGAATAGGTAAACTCAGGCTAGGTAGGATAGTAACTTTCGTAACAACTTGAAGTCAATCAAAACTGCCTTGGTATGGGCTAGTGAGATTTGGCTAACCTAGTTGGGATTACCCTCCAGATGCAATTAAACTTAGAGTCTAGGAAGAAAGACTTTTAGTAAAACTTAACAATTCAATAGAAATTAGAACGGTTATTAACTTAGCACTAGCGGCGAAAAATATTCTTAACCGCGAACTAAGGTATAGCATTCTTATCTGTTGGAACATAAAGTTCAAGCCGAGCTGATACTGTTCCACATATCCAGGAATTTAACCATATTGTCAAACATCACCAAGAAATTGCCGACGCAAGAGTGCCACTTTTAGGCGAGGATTTATCTCCTTGTATTACTCATGGGCTAATTCAATGAATTAGAAGTTATTGACGTTCATAACATCAGCAAAATCAGGAAAATTGTAGTCACCATTGAGAGTAAATTGCAATGTTGGTTGGTTAGTGATGTAGTTCAGGGATGCACTCTATATAAACTTAAATTCCTGCTGCAACTACTCTTAAGGTCTGAGCAACCGATGGGGATACTACAACAACTAATAATGCTTGGTTTAAGCTGTTGAAAGCTGCGTCATCAGTACATCTGGTAACACTTGCAATATCATTTGAGCAATTTTCTAAAAAAATTACTCTGCATCAACGCAACTTTTTGGCAGAGATGATATATGGATGAGAACTGACCTCCAAGTGTTAGCTTCTCAACTGGAAAAACGTGGCATAATTCGCTGCAAATGTCAGACTCATACTGGTTGAACTATACCTAACCAAGCCTGAAGGACTGATAGAAACATTCAGACCAATCAACAAAATAATTGTAGGAAATCATTATCATGACTGACGAAAAAATTAGACAAATAGCTTTCTATGGTAAAGGTGGTATTGGTAAATCTACTACCTCTCAAAACACCTTGGCTGCTATGGCGGAAATGGGTCAGCGTATTCTTATCGTCGGTTGTGACCCTAAAGCTGACTCCACTCGTTTGATGCTACACAGTAAAGCTCAAACCAGTGTTCTACAATTGGCTGCTGAAAGAGGCGCTGTAGAAGACATCGAATTACATGAAGTCATGCTGACCGGCTTCCGCGATGTCCGTTGTGTAGAATCAGGTGGTCCAGAACCCGGTGTAGGTTGTGCTGGTCGGGGTATTATTACCGCCATCAACTTCTTAGAAGAAAATGGTGCATACACAGATGTTGACTTCGTATCCTACGACGTATTAGGCGACGTTGTATGCGGTGGTTTTGCGATGCCTATAAGAGAAGGTAAAGCGCAAGAAATCTACATTGTTACATCAGGCGAAATGATGGCAATGTACGCTGCTAATAATATCGCTCGTGGTGTTCTTAAATATGCTCACACTGGTGGTGTACGCCTGGGTGGTTTGATTTGTAACAGCCGTAACGTTGACAGGGAAGTTGATTTAATCGAAACCCTGGCGAAACGCTTGAACACCCAAATGATTCACTTTGTACCTCGCGACAACATTGTACAACACGCTGAGTTGCGTCGGATGACTGTCAACGAGTACGCACCTGATAGTAATCAAAGTAAGGAATATCGGACTTTGGCTACCAAGATTATCAACAACAAAAATCTGACAATTCCTACACCCATCGAAATGGAAGAGCTAGAAGAATTGTTGATTGAATTTGGTATTCTTGAAAGTGACGAGAATGCTGCAATGTTGATTGGTAAAACAGCTTCTGAAGCACCAGTCAGTAAGTAATCGTTGAGGGTGGATGCTAATCATCCCCAAGATTTTTAACTTTAAAAAAGTATCATGAGCTAGAGTAGTAATTTTAGAATTATGCTCTAGCTTTTTCTTTTTCAGGGATTTCCGAGAAATAAATTATTCTAATAAACGTTAGCGTAGCTTGCAGAAGGCTACCACAGAGACGCAGAGGACACAAAGTTAGGGTGCATCCCAGTTTTTATTAGTCAGTCCCTTGGATCTTTTGGTCGGTGTATCGTCTTGGTGTATAAACGGAAATGCTGCCATTACTGCGCTGAATGGTTCGGGTTTGACTGGAACCAACTAAAATAACTGTTCGCATATCGGCGGAGTCTGTTACTAACTGGTCAAGTTTGATGACCTTGACTACTTGTCCTGGTCTGCCGAGATTTCTTGCTAATACTACTGGGGTATCTGGTGTTCTATATTGCAGTAAAATATTTTTGGCTGCGGCTAGTTGCCAAGTACGCTCTTTGGACACAGGATTATAAAAGGCGATCGCAAAATCAGCTTCAGCAGCTCTAGCAATTCGTTGTTCGATAATTGACCAAGGTTTTAAAATATCAGATAAGGAAATCGCGCAAAAGTCATGTCCTAAAGGCGCACCAATGCTTGCCGCCGCCGCTTGCATCGCTGAGATACCTGGTGCAACATGAATGTTTATACTATCCCATTCCGGTTTGGGATAGCGATCGCATACCTCAAATACAGCCGCCGCCATTGCATATATCCCAGGATCACCAGAAGAAACTACAGCGACATATCGCCCTTGTGCTGCCAAGTCCAACGCCATTGTTGCCCGTGCAATTTCTTCACGGTTGTCGGACTCGTGCAGTTGTTTACCATCAGCTAGAGAACCAATTAAATCTATGTATGTTTTGTAACCCACCAAATCAGTTGCAGATTTGAGTATTTCTTTTACCTCTGGAGACATCCACTGTGAACCACCTGGCCCAGTACCAATAATTGCTAACTGTCCCTGTGCTTGACCGATGGTGCTGGGGTCGATGGGTTTGGAGGCAATGGCGATAGCGAAGCGCTCCGTAGGAATCGCTAGGTGGGAAGATGAGGAGGATAAGGGAGACGAACCAGTGGCGTTGATGGCTATGGCTTGGACTGGGCTATAACCTTGTGCTGTCAATTTTTCTAGTTGATCTGAGGTAAAGAAGCGTGTAGGTACTTTAAAGGCGTTGGCAATGGCTTTTAAGTTGGGATTATTAGCTAGGGTGATAGGTGCAAATATTCCGGCTACTGATGCGGGGGCAAGTTCGGCATCTGCTAACATCTGTTGTACTAAAGCTACATCAACAGGATCGCTGCTGGCAATGGCTATAGTTGCTGGGTGATAAACCAGGCGATTGGGCGCAGGAGTTACTAAGCGTTCTGTAACTTGGATAGTTAAATCGCCGTTGGGGTCTATTGGTAGTTGACTATTACTCAACCAAGGCGCAGAACCTTCAAGCCTGACTTGCGCCCCAGCTAATAAATCTGAGCTAAATTTTTTAGCATCATCTGGGTTGGCTAAATAATATCCAGGAGGAGGAGATAATAACGCTGTGCGGAAACGGATATCACCTGTTGTAGTGATTGCAGGTTTAATATCAAGTACCTCAGCAATGCGTCGCGCCAAATCATTCACGCCATTCAGTCCACCCAAAAGGGGAACCACAGCACTTCCATCTTCAGCTACAGCTAATACTGGTGGTTCCTGTTTTTTATCAGAAAGCATTGGTGCTATGGTTCTAATCAGAATGCCAGCAGCACAAATACCAATTAAAGGCGTTCCCTCTGCGAACAACTCCCGCACTGTGTCACCGAAGTTAGTGAAAGTGACATCAACACCAGATGTACGTCCTGCCAAACCGTATAATGTCGCCCCTGGCAGGACATTGATGATT
Organism: Nodularia sp. UHCC 0506; assembly: GCF_034931045.1. Taxonomy (NCBI): domain Bacteria; kingdom Bacillati; phylum Cyanobacteriota; class Cyanophyceae; order Nostocales; family Nodulariaceae; genus Nodularia; species Nodularia sp. UHCC 0506. The sequence continues at coordinate 639 of NZ_JAYGHH010000068.1, read as the reverse complement.
TTTCGGGCTACTGGGACACTGTTTTGACCCAGTACCACAACGGCAGGTACAATCTTTGTAATCATTTAAATTAGATATTTTGCAAGAGTTGATGTCTTTTCAAATGAAACCACAGATAGACACAGATAAACAAAAATAATATTTCACTAACAGTCTAATATTTCTTCGATCACACTCTTTAAATCTTTCTCCCCAGGGCGTTTAGCAAATTGCTCATGACTATAAATCCAAACTAATTTGATTGCACAAGTAGTGAAATTCACTAAATACATTAATCTGATTTGTCCGGAAGCTCCTTTAGCAAATCATAATTCCAATTTGTGAAATGTCCATCCTTTTGCTAGTTGCATCTTTGCGGGTAAAGGTTCTTGACGGGAGTTATGAGGATATTGCTCTTCAGTCAAGTTTTCTATAACTTTTACCATCCGTTCAACAAAACTAGAACCATGAAACTTTGCCAGTTTTTTAAAAGAACGCTGGAAATTATCAGATTTTTCAATCGAGAAGGGAGTTAAGCCAGTCACGCACTTCTCCTTTATGAATGCGATTTGAAGATTCTGAATTACAAGCGTCTTCTAAAACATGAGATATTACAGATTGATAAGCAGGATGGTCCCGTTCTATTAAATCAAGTTTCTG
>NZ_JAYGHH010000067.1:18911-23876 GCF_034931045.1 Nodularia sp. UHCC 0506 | reverse complement strand
TTATTCAATCTTAATTTTTCAGATGATAAAGAGCTTTGATATCAGTCAGACATGGACTGAGTGGACTAGCTCCACCACTAGGATCAACAGGTGATTGATGATATAATACTCCTATTACTTCAACCTTTTGATCTTTAAATTGATCAATTTCTGCTTGTGGTCTACGGGCATCATGTTGCCAAACTGGGAAAAGAGAAACCCGGATATCATCAGCTAATACAATTGAAACATGACCTACATAACGTGGTGTTCCAATTAGTTTCATACGGATATCACTCTCGATGTACTGACCAACTACGCGCACAAGTTGCCCATCGTAAGATTCTGCTTCTTTCCATGTAGTGATCAATGGTAAAATATTAGACTCTTTATATGCCACTGGTAATGATAATTTAGAGCGTGATGGTGAATTAACCTCAGACAGAGACTGTTTTTTTTGTTTAATGGGTAGGAAAACTTGATCATCAATCATATATACATTTACTCAATCCTCTATTTTGTTGTTATTATGCCAGGATAAAAATTTTCACGGTATTAATTAGTAAAAAATCACCGTGAATCAATCCTACCCCAGTTTTTTAGAATTAAATAGCTACCAACCTGATGGCATGGCTACGCTGACGACCTCATCAATATGTGTGCGATCGCGAAACACTGTGACGTAGGCGATCGCCTTTATTCCCGTATCCTACAATGATTATCAGCCAGAGGGCATTAGACTTGACGCTAAAAAGTTGAATACAGAAAGGTCGTTATTAATATCCGAGCCAATCTAGGATCTCTCTAGCTACCAAATAGACCTCTTCTTCATCTTCTTGGTTTGCCAAATGGGTCAAATTGTCTCTGAATTGACTGGCTATCTCAGGAGCATCAGGGTCATTTAACAGATATTCTAAAACCCAGTTAATCTGTATCAGATCATCTGCACACAATATTTCCCGAATTTCACTGATCATATTTTCCCGGTTACTCAGAAAAAAAGGGAGCAAATAACCAGCAACAGGCCAATTTATATCCCCTAGCCACGAGAGTAAGTGAGGTGTAATAGGTTTGACAGCAGGATAACCCAGTTGTGTAATTCTTTCAACTCTTTCCCTATCGTCCTTGTCACGGGGAAGAAGTGCCAGTAATTCTACGGGAATCCCCTCAATCGGATGGGGGTCATACATTTTTCTCAGTAAATCCAGATCGGAGTTCATATTTAGTTCCTTTTGATTGGATTCATTTTTTAGAACTTATGGAAAATTCACGTAATCGCCTCAAATTTTGGGATTGCTTCCCTACAATACGTGCCGGTGGAAATGACAAATTTGCCTTGCGTAAATCCTGTTTATTGATTTCTTCTTTTTGGTATCATAAATACCATTAGACTTGAAGCTAAAAAGTTGAATATAGGGATTTATGTAAAAGGATTCAGTAATGGAATCCCACAGCCATCAAAATCGCGGATATTGCGTGTTACCAAGGTCAGTTGATGAATTTGAGCAGTAGCCGCAATCATCATGTCTGCTTGAGTGTGCGTTTTACCGATTACTTTGAGTTGACCTCGCAGTTCACCAGAACGTTTAGCAATTTCAGTGGTGATGGGCAATATTTGACAGTAATTTTCCAGAAAATTGTCGAACCAATTTTGAATTCTGATGTGAGGTTTCGATGTTAGCCCATACAATATTTCCTCAATAGTGATTACACTGAGAGTAATTGAGGTAACGCTTGCTGCCCATCTTAGGACACCAGAATTAGGCTGAGGTCGTGCTAGTTCGCTGATGATGTTGGTGTCACACAGAAAGGTCATTGAGTCTATCAGCAAAAGGGTTAGAACGGTTTTGGCGAGAGGGCGTTTCCAGGATGTAGTTTTCCTCAGCAGCCATCTGGCGCAATTCCCCGAAAGCATCAGCTAGAGATCGTTCTTCACGTTGCTGATGCCAAGACAGAAATTCCTCAAATAGTTCCGCCTCCACTACAACTGCTACTAGCTGAGTCCGGTTGTATATGCGTTGCGGTTCTTTAAGTGCGGCGTTAATCAGTTCGGAGAACTTTTGTTTGGCTTCTGCTATTCTCCAATTCATCCCACCACCTCTTATGATTCTTTATCATGTCTATTATAGACATAATAGATGGCTATAAAATTGGCGATGCGATTGTATTTACAAATTGATGGTGCGTTACATTTCATTAACGCACTCTACAAGAAGCGTGATCGCATTTTGCATCCCACAAGAACAGCAACGCACTACTTCCGTTTTTTAGAATTAAATAGCTACCAACCTGATGGTATGGCTACGCTGACGACCTCATCAATATGTGTGCGATCGCGAAACACTGTGACGTAGGCGATCGCCTTTATTCCCTTATCCTACAATGATTATCAGCCAGAGGGCATTAGACTTGACGCACGCCAATATTCGATACAGTCTTAATATTTTTAGAAGAGAATAGGGTGTGTAGTTCTTCAAGTTTATTGTTCCAGCGATCAACAAACGCTCTACTTCCTTGAGCAGTTCCTGGTTTTATACCTTGTTCATGACGCTCTTGAATAATTTTTTGAGTTACCCAATTCGCTAGGGTTGCGGGTATATTTCCATAGTAACTGGCGATTTGTGCTGCAATCATTGTTTGGTCATCGGTGACAAAGTTTGATTCCTCTGTACCGATATAACCTGGCATATAGTTTCCTTGTGCTTCCACCTGACTACGAATAGGCGTAAGCTGGTCATTATTGAGTATCGTTGGTGAAGATAAGGTTTCCGTTACTTTTTTCATTTTCTCTTCCATTTTGCCACTCTTCAGTTTTTCAGGAACTTTACTTCTATCTTTCTGACTATCCAAGTAGTTTAAAATTCTGATTGCTGATCCGCCAATAATCTCTAAAGAGTCATCTTCAGAACCTAATCCAATAGCTACGTTTTTTTGCAGGGTAATATTTTCAAACTCTTCTACTTCCAGGATCTTTTTCGCTTCTTGGAATAAATGATTTCTAGTCTTTATTCTTACAGAGGCTTTTGCCTCACCAAGTACAAATTTCACACGCTCATTTATTCCAATCCAATAGAGGTTGTAATCACTGTCACGCAAGGATGTTTCTATTGATCCTTGCCAATTGTCCTGACTCTCAGGCGCGCCAAAGCGTCCTTGCTTGTCATCTTTCAGTGTTAAATCTTTAGTAGCACTGGGGTCAAAAATGTCCCAAAGTTTTGCGACATCAGGACCCTGGGCTATGACAAGATAATCCACCAATGCTTCTTGAGCTTCTGATACGTCCCAGTCAGGATTGCTTGCTACAAACTTTTCTCCTGCTTCTTTTCTTTGCTCTAAAGCTTTCCATTTGCCAGAGATTTGCATTTTCACATCTCCTGTTCCTGTAATCGTCCATCCCTTTAAGTAATCGAAAAACAAATCTACTAATTTTTTTCTGTTGATTTTATTACCCATACCTTCAGCAATAGCAGGCCCACCAGTCACCACCCATTGCACAACCATTCCCAGTTCGGTCGCTTCGCAAGTAGCATCAACTCCTGCATTAGGACCAGCTACGCCAATAATAAGTGTATTTTTGGTTTTTTGCCTTTCTTTAAATTCCTGCATAATATCTGAGTTAGGATCTTTCAGTTGTCGCTGAAAGGCATCTAGATCCATCACCCGTTTTTTCTCAGTTTTTTTATCTTTTTCTGTGGTGATTTCCTTGGAGAAAGCGTTAAGATTATCAAATTTATGGGGGCCAATACCCAGTCCTGAGATTACCCTTAAAGCATAAAAATTACCTTGGTCTGTTTCAATTTTGTACCATTTATCTTCTTGTCTACTAACTTTCTTAATTGTGGCATTTACTGGGCTATCAAAACGATCCAGGACTGTTTTGATATCACTGGTCAATTCTGCTGGATTCCCCTTAAAAGTTTCGTCAGACCCAGATGAATCTTGAGGTAGTTTAGTTTTATGGCGCACAGGCGAGGTCATGTGCATCGGGTGGTTGACAAAATCTATGCCTCGGCTTTCTGGATTTGTTAGTGATGTATCCCAAGGCTGAATTTTACCAATAATTGCTGTTTGTTTTGGGTCTAAAGAACGACCATGAACATTTAGATAATCGGCTATACTGGGTCCTGTACCAAGCAACACAGTCTGATAAGATTTTTCCGGATCTGAGGATTTCTCTTTCTGCTTCTCCCAAAGCTCATTAGCTTCATTTAGCAACTTTTTCTCTGGCTGCTCTTTCTTTATTTGCTCTTTATAGTTGTGATTCAAAAATTTCCCGGCATCCTGGAAAAAAAGAATTAAATGTTGTGGATTGTCTAGATTAACTTCGCCATAATCCACTGGACTGTTCACCAAATCATGAATGATGTTGATAAATGCCTGTTGTCTACTTAATTCATCTCTAATGATTTCAAATTCCTTTGGACAGAACTTTTTCAGCAGTTCTTCATTTTTATTGATCGCTGCTACGACTTTTTGATCTATCTTTTGTTGAGGTATTTCTTCTGAGAGTTTTCGATAACTTAAGGGAAGAGATGGATATCCAGAAAAAGCAATTTTTCTCTGGATGATTGTGGTAGTTGGGGATATAGCTAATTCCCCTGTATTCTGTATAGCTCGCCGCACCATACCACCACTCTGCTGCACTACATGGGTCAACTCATGCGCCAACAACTCCTGTCCTCCCCGGCTTCCAGGCTCATACGCTCCTTGACGAAAGAAAACATCTTGCCCGGTTGTAAATGCTTTCGCCTGAATTGATTGATTCAACTGGTCAGACTGACCATCGGTGTGAACCTTCACCCCACTGAAATCTGCGCCAAACGCCTGTTCCATCGGTTCGCGGATATTGTCTGCCATCTTTTGTCCACTTCCCCTAGCACTATTAATAGCAGTATCCAAATCCGTCGAAGCTTCCCCTCCCCCAATTGCTTCCCGACGTTGAAGTGATGTTATCTCAGGTTTCATTTGCAGTTCTTCTTCTTCAGG
>NZ_JAYGHH010000067.1:2121-18688 GCF_034931045.1 Nodularia sp. UHCC 0506 | reverse complement strand
TACATCCATCCGTTGAACTTCTTTACTCTCAGGCGCATTAATTCGCTGTACCACATCTGCGGCTACTCTATCCGCTTCTTGCTCATACTTATCCCCAGGCTGACCAATAGACAGCTTCATCTGGATTCCTCGTGGCGGTCTTGGTGGATGGTACTTAAATAGATTTGGATTGTGTAGTATACCCTGATCAGACTGTTTCACCCTTGCCGATTGGGTTTGTATATCAGGATTTTGGGGTGTTGGTTCGACGACAACACGGGGCGGTGCAAACTGACTTTTAGCTGGTGTATTAGAATTTTTGGCAGAAGCTTTCGCGGTTTTGGATTGTCTACTATACATTTACTCAACCCTCTATTTTGTTGTTGTGCCAGAGATCGCCTTTATTCCCACATCCTACAATGATTATCAGCCAGAGGGCATTAGACTTGACGCTAAACGCCTTCGGGGATGCGCCTTCGGCGTAGAAAAAGGGGGACTTTGATTCTAATTCCCCCCTTAAAAAGCAGGGCTGATTCATTCGCTTGTGTTGGAGATTTGTCAAGAGGATAATCTCACGCAAAGGCGCAAAGTCACGAAGAAAAATCAGGTATTTCGGGCTGAAGAAACCAAAATTTTTTGTCCTAATTGTGGATTTTTCCTCAATTTTTATCTCCGTTACCCTTGCAATTTTAACCCTTTTAGGGAACGAAACAGCCCTGCCTTAAAAAGAGAGGTTAGGGGGGATCTGCGAGTGCCTAAAATCACAGCCAACCACTTTTCAAACACCCTCCTAGTATAGCTATTGCATTACTGAAATTTTATCTTTTTGATAGGAAGCATTCTGGGAGCTTCTTCATTGGAAAAACTTTCAATTATCAGATTATCTCCTACAATTGGCAGTCTATCCATCTGCTCAAGGATTTCTGTCTCTCTACTTTGAAGTATTAGTAAAGAGTTAGAATCTGAGCCTAATTCAGCTCCTTCAATACTTGTAGGAGCTAAATTAATATTTATTTGATATTTTGGATTACGTCCACTTTTATCAATATTTAGGCGATTAATAGATTTAACTTCCCCCCGAATAATTAGGGGTTGCTTATTTTCTGATTCTTGCTTTTCCATTTTATTATTCGCACCATTTGATTTATAATTACCTTCTTCTCCAATTGAATAAGAACAGCAGGATAAGCTGATCATCAAAAAAAGGAGAAGTACATTTTGATATCTATCAAATGATTTTTTCTTTTCTGACAATATTCTAAACTCTAATTAATGATATGCTTGAATGGCAATTCCTGTATAGTAGCCTCTTCTAGTGGTTTAATTTTCTCAAAATATCCTTCCTCTTCAAGTTTTTTTACCGTATTTACCACTACTTTTTTCGATACTTCTTCCACAAGTATTAAGTTGTGATCGATGGAATAATACCCCTGCTCTTGTTGCTCGTCCTCAAAGTCTTGCTGTAATCGAACTATGTCGTAAATATGGACATGGTACATCCCAGTTGTGGTTTTTACATACACATCATTTCGGTAGCCTTTGGCGATCGCTTCTATTTCATCGCGTTCGTCATTATATAGGTAATAGATTTCCATTTCTATTGATTCCTGATCTTAATATAGGGATGGTGGATGCCTGAGAATTTAGTTGAATTTTTTGACTGTTGCACTATCCTTATTATTCATCCTCGACTTTTTCTAGAACTACTTTTCCCAACTCGTTTTTGAATTCTTCAAAGTCCAGTTTTCCATTTTCGGCAGGAACAATCTCGAAGTGGTTCGGATTTTTGCCCCGCTGAATGATTTTGAGAGTATCGGGGATGCTCTTGACTTCATAAGTACCTCCGAATTTCCCAAGGCCTTTTTTCAAGTCAAAAAGGGACACACCATGGGTGTTCTTCAGCTTTTTTGTTCTACTGTCAATCTTAACTTCATTCATCTTAGGAGCAAGACTATTTCCCCCTCGGTAATAGGGTTGACACTGCACAAGTGGTTCTTGAAGTGAGTAATCTATCGAGATTGACTGAGCATTTTTCCTTTGTAATGATCGCTGCACTGCCCCCTCATTCTGCTGCACAACGTGGGTCAATTCATGCGCTAACAACTCCTGTCCGCCCCGACTGCCAGGATTATATTCCCCCTGCCGAAAGAACACATCCTGTCCCGTCGTGAAAGCACGCGCCTGAATTGACTGATTCAACTGGTCAGATTGACCATCCGTGTGAACCTTCACCCCACTGAAATCTGCGCCAAACGCCTGTTCCATCGGTTGGCGGATATTGTCTGCCATCTGTTGTCCACTTCCCCTAGCACTATTAATAGCAGTATCCAAATCCGTCGAAGCTTCCCCTCCCCCAATGGCTTCCCGACGCTGGAGGATTGACTTAGCCTGAAGTTCCTCTTCCGGTTCTTCCTGACGCTGAAGTGATGTTATCTCAGGCTTCATTATCTTTTCACCACGAAACCTGATTAATATGTGTGCGATCGCGAAACACTGTGCCGTAGGCGATCGCCTTTATTCCCGTATCCTACAATGATTATCAGCCAGAGGGCATTAGACTTGACGCTAAAAAGTTGAATATAGGGGTTTATGTAAAATTTAACGTACCCTACAAGATTAGGCGATCGCACATTGCGGGTATCTTCGAGTAGAGCAATGCTCACCCTACAAGTTGAGGGGGCGACAAGCATATAAAGTCAAGTGCTAATGAGATTGGAATACCAAACAACAAAAGATTCAACGATATGTTTGTATGTTTCAGATTTAAATCTGAGTTCCTTAATGGACTGGGATGCAAAATCTCTCCAAATGAATCTTTCCTCTTGTTCACCTTCAATAAGGAAAGCTGTTTCTCCATCAAGTGCTTCAGAAAATCCTGGACATATACAAAACTTTCTATATTTTTGCTCTAGTTGCTCTGAACTCCAATCAGATTCACTATTATCACCGTAAAGAGCCGATTCGAGAAAATTCCATGCTTCTACGGCAGTAATTCCCATCAAAAATGGATCTTTTCTTTGTCCGCATTCTGTTAAAGAATCTTTAAAATAAGCATAAGGAATGTCCAGTATTACCGTCAACGAAAAATCTCCTATCATAGAGTCTCCAGCCCAAAGAGCAATATGCCCAAATAAGTAGTCTTGTGGATCGGTTTCTGTCCGATCTACCACACACTCTAGAGCAAATTCTTGTTTATCCCCTAATATCATAAGGATTTTGGGGTGTTGGTTCGACGACAACACGGGGCGGTGCAAACTGACTTTTAGCTGGTGTATTAGAATTTTTGGCAGAATTTTTCGCGGTTTTGGATTGTCTACTATACATTTACTCAACCCTATGTTTTTTATTATGCCAGTATGAAAACTTTTATAAATCACCGATAATCAATTTTACCCCAATTTCTATAAATTCAATAGCTATCAGCCTGATGGCATGACTATACTTACCGTATCTTTTCACCACGAAACCTGATTAATATGTGTGCGATCGCCTTTATTTCCACATCCTACAATGTCTGCTTGGGTGTGCGTTTTACCGATTACTTTGAGGCGATCACACTGATCCCAGTCGTGGTCAGCCGCGTCGGTAATGGCGCATGGCAGTGTAGGAGGATCGAACGTCGGGAGTGAGTGGGGTTACAAGATTTGCGTGTGTCATAAACGTATTCTCCCTGTACATTTCCTGTATAGGTTAGATGCGTGCGATCGCCTTTATTTCCGTATCCTACAATAGAGGGCATTAGACTTGACGCTAAAAAGTCGAATGTAGGGGTTTATGTAATATTTAATATTTGCAAATTTTTATTGTATCGAAAATGTCTCTAAATTTCTGGTATGCTTTATTTTTAATAAATTGCACAATCAGTTAATTGTTATAAATATTTACAAAACTGCAAAATCAATTATTAATATGAAATACTTCTTCACATCACAGCATAAACCACAAATATATCAGGACTCCAATCATACTAATATGATACGTTCTATGGGTTTCCAAACAAGTATTCTAGTAAATAAAGTCATAGCAAGCAGTATAAGCAGAGGTCTAGCTTGTACTTTTTTAATATTGAGTTGCTTTGTGCCAATGAGTTTGCAGGCTCAAGAAAATTTAGAAATAGAGGATTTCGATTATTGGCAAAGTTTATGTCAGCTACTGGGAGAAGAAAAGAAATTTGCCGAAGCGATCGCAGCTTGCAATCAAGCAATTGCTCTCAAGCCAGATAATCCAGAAATTTGGGTAGATCGAACTGAAATTTTACTGCAACAAGCAACTTATACTGAAGCTTTAGTTTCAGCTGATCGTTCTTTGCGTCTCCAGTCTCAATATTCTCTAGCTTTAGCCCAACGCTGCCAAGCATTATTAAATCTGGGTAAATATGAAGATGCGATCGCTGCTTGTGATTTAGCCCTCAGATCAGATCAAAATTGGGGAACTCATACAGCCGTATTAGCATGGTACAATCAGGGGTTAGCACAAAGCCAATTAGGACAATTTACTGAAGCGATCGCCTCATTTAATAGAGCTTTAGTCATTAACCCAGAAAATTCTTTGGCTTTGGTGGGTAACTGTCAAGCCTTGGCTAATTTAGGCAAATTTACGGCAGCAATTAACGCTTGTGATTTAGCAATTACAACGAATAAAAATTGGGGTAATTTATCTCCAGCATTTGCATGGCTTCATAAAGGTTTGTCTCAAAAAAAGAACGGACAAATTACCGCAGCAATTACCTCATTTGATCAGGCAATAGCAACTAATCCCCAAGATGCAGATATTTGGCTAGAACATGGTACAGCTTTATTTTTAGTCGGAAAAACAGCACAAGCAAGTATTTCCTATGAATTTGCTGTAAAACTTAGTCCTAATTATTCTTTAGCATTGGCGCGTCAAAGTGCAAATTTCAACAAATTAGGCAAATATGAAGAAGCCCAAAAAGCTAGTGAAGCCGCTATTCAAGGTGATAATAGATGGGGCAATATTAGTCCGGCTTTAGCATGGGAACAACGGGGAATTGCTGTGGCTGGATTGGGTAATTTTGAAGAAGGTTTGACTTCTATAGAAAGAGCGATCGCACTTAATCCCAACTATGCAGAAGCCTGGAATAATCGAGCAGCAACTCAGTGGTATTTAGGCAGATATTCGGAAGCAATTACTAGTAGCGATCGCGCCACAGAAATTAATCCTCAATATGCTCAAGCTTGGTTTAATAAAGGGAGAATCCTTAGAACATTAAACCGCTATCCAGAAGCACTTACAGCCTATAATAAAGCCTTGGAAAATAGTAATCAAATTATGGATAATTCCCTGATAGCTAATATTTGGGCTAATCGCAGTGTATTACTATGGAAGTTATCGAGAAATCAAGAAGCTTTAGTTTCTGTTGATCGGGCAATTGGCATCAATCCTGAATTATCCCCAGCATGGTATAATCGGGGTGTGGTTTTATTAGATTTAAAACGATATGATGAAGCAATTTTAGCTTACGAGCGTGCCAATAATTTGACTCCAGATAACGCGAATATATTGGCTGGAAAAGGAGTTGCTTTATTAAAAATGGGCAGAATAGAAGATGCGATCGCTACCTTTGCACAAACTTTAACAATTGACCCTAAAAACACCTTAGCACAAACTAATCAAGAGATTGCCCAAAAGCGTTTATCAGAATTAGAAAAACAAAATTCTAAATGATATCGTATCCAGCAAAATAACAGAAGTGTTGAATGTGGAAAACCATCATGAAAACTGGATAAATTAATTATTAAAAATGTTAATCATATTACCATTCAGATTTATACCAGTCTCATTGCTTATCTAATTTTACACCTCGTATCTGTTCCTAAATAGGGAATAACATATTAGATAAATTCCGCTATCTTCAATCTTGTACGTGCCTACAGATCATTTATGTGTATGGGATAGGAGATAAATAAAATGTTGAGAATTAACCCATTGATAAGACATTTATACCTTGATATGTAAAGTTTTATTACGGCATTCAATATTTCTGTTGAGTAGCCCTATGGATACTTTTAGTTGTAAAATTTGGATACTTTATTTTTTCAGCAAAGCTTTATGAATAACCAGAATTTTGAAGAATCATCAGCACAAAACAGTATTTCAGATGTAGTGAATTTACCTGATGAGCAGCGACAACTAGTAAACTGGATAATCCATCAAAAAAAAGTGACTTTAGCGGAAGTAGCACTTCATACAAATCAATCAGAAGAAGACGCACAAAATTTGCTGCAATCTCTAATAAATCAAGGATTCATTCAAGAATTAAATGATAGTGCTTCAGTTTACTATCAACCTCTTTTTAGCAACCAAAAGAAAAGTCGACTTTCAAGAAATATATGGGATCAGCTTTAAATATAATTAACTATGTCAAAAATTGTTTCTATTCACTCATTTCGGGGTGGTACAGGTAAATCAAATTCCACTGCTAACTTAGCAGGAATTGTTGCTAGTTGTGGATATCGAGTGGGAATTATTGATACTGACATCCAATCTCCAGGTATTCACGTCCTATTTGGTTTTGATGAAAAAAGCATGAATTATTCACTCAACGATTATCTATGGGGACGATGTAATATTGAAAAAGCTGCCTATGATGTTAGTTCAACTTTAAGTAAAACAGCAGATGTCAAAGGACGTATTTACCTAATTCCCTCTAGCATTAAAGCCAAAGATATTACTAAAGTACTACGAGATGGACTTGATTTTAACCTTCTGAATCAAGGTTTTCAAGAAATATTAGATATTCTCCATCTGGATTACTTATTTATTGATACCCATCCAGGTTTGAACGAAGAAACTTTACTTTCGATTGCCATTTCTGATATTTTAGTTCTTATCTTACGTCCTGACCGCCAAGACTTTCAAGGTACTGCGGTAACAGTAGAGGTGGCTCGGAAATTGGAAATTCCCAAAATGTTGTTGTTAATTAATAAAGCACTACCTTCACTAGATTTTGATGCTTTGCAAAAACAGGTAGAAAAGGCTTATAACGCACCATTAGCAGGTATTTTACCACTGGCAGAAGAATTGATTCAACTGGCAAGCAGCGATTTATTCTGCCTACGCCATCCAAAACATCCTTTTAGTCAGGTGATGTATAAAGTTGCTAAGATGATTATGCAATAGTTTATAGTTGGGGACTGGGATGGAGAAATTTGTGACCCCTGCTCTCTGCTCCCCAGAATTTTTAGTTTTGGAAGATTTCCGAAAGTGCTTTGCCAAATCCTTATGATTGCTGTTTAAACTTACCAATTTCACCCACCCAGCGCCGACGTTCAGGATGTTCCAAATTTAAAATATCTTCTAAACTCCAATGAAAATGAAATGCAATACAGGCTACCTCCTCACTCAGCGCCTCTGAGGGGTAGCCTACGATTCCCCCGCTAAAGAAAGCTCCACTTGAAAGTTAGTATTACATTGAGGACACTGCACAGGAATATAAGCATCACCATCCTGATTAATGCGGTTATAAAATTCTCTTAAATAAGCTAAATCCTTTGTAAAAAGATTCTCTAATAAATCGGTAGTTATTTCGGTTAAATCACCCAATTTTGTAATTACTCGTGATAGCATCACAATCACACCATAAGCTGAACTTTCCTGAGCAGCCCGGTTTTTTTGCAAATAAATCTCATCTTTAGCTGTCGCTAAACGCATCACACCTTGACGATGCACATTACCCACATCGTCTACCAATCCTCTGGGCAAAATAAAGTTAAATTCTGTAGAAATTTCCTTAGTCATTAGTCATTAGTCATTAGGAAGTTTATTTTTACCTGCTTCTTGCATCTTTCCCCCTGCACCCTGCTCCTTGCATCTTTCCCCCTGCACCCTGCTCCTTGCATCTTTCCCCCTGCACCCTGCTCCTTGCATCTTTCCCCCTGCTCCTTGCATCTTTCCCCCTGCACCCTGCACCCTGCACCCTGCACCCTGCTTCCTACTCCGCAGTCTCATTTTCTTCTAATTCATTAATTTGACGATAAAATTGCTGTAAATAACTTAAATCACAAGCAAAAAAGTTTTCTACTATTGTTGGTGTCACCTCTTCTAATGCTCCTAAACGAGTAATTACACGAGATAAAATAATTACTGTCGCGTAAGCTGGATTTGATTTCACACGGGGGTCACGCAATGGCACAATTTCATCCATTGCTTTAGATAAACGCATTACACCTTTACGATGCAAATTACCATCCGCATCGAGGTATCCCTTGGGTAAAGTAAATTCAAACTCAGTTTGCAACATCCGGCTCTACGCTACTTCAATCCGTTTTAATTCTTCTACCACTACTTCTATTTCCTCAATTTGATGTTCGCTGCCAGATGCTTTAACATCAGAGATTATATAACCAGTAGGCCAGGCATTTTTGAATTCTAATCTAAATTGCTCTTTAGCTGCTTGGTTGTAAATTACTAAAGAACCATCTCGCCGTTCTTCACCCCACTTGCCCTCTTGTACAGCAGATAACCAATTCCACATAGTCATAGAAATAGTTAAACCCCGGCGTAAAACTAAGTTGGAATAAGTCACATTGCCAGGAATTTTAGTGCGGACAATTCTACCATTAGAATTTCCACTTTTCCCCCACACTTGAGGTGTCACCTCAGAGATGTCTATGACCTGCTGAGTAGTTTTAAAACCTTGACATTCCATAAAATAGCCGTCAACTGGTTCTTGGCTACCATTGAGCTTTAGTTCCAGATAAAAACGGCTATTAGTCAGGATTTCGGGAAATTCTGACACAATGATTACCTCCTAAAACAAGGCAAAAAGCAATAAATTGGAAGCATTTAATTTTGGCAAATTGCCCACAGACTTTAAGTCTGGGGCTATATAAACCCAAGTTATTTTTCTTTTTTACTTATTACTTTTTACGTTCAAAATATGTGAATCCAATTGTTACAGTTTCTGAGATTAAATCGCCACTACCAGCAGAAAAATCACTGGTTGCATAGCTAGTAGGGAAAATATCTGTGAATTCGTACTGGACTTTTTCTTCCTCACCATCGTAGATGGAAATTTTTCCTAATTTACGGTTTTTGCGACCCTCGGCTTTGCCTCCTGAGAGAGCTTCGGCATGGCATTTATTATACCATTCCAGCAGTTTTTTAGATTCAGCAGTCGCCACACACTCAATAGTGACTTCCGAGCATTCAACGCCGCCGATGGTAGCCTGTGTCTGGGTTTTACCATCTTTGGTGACACCAATAGGTGCATCCCCCCCGGCAACTGTCATTTTCATTTGCATCCCACTGATTTTTTTCACCAATAACTCAGTCAAATCATCAGCTTCAAAGTAATACTTAGCGTTAGAGATATACTCTGGCATAAATAACCTCCCAGGTAAATGCGTAATTATTGTTTGTATTAATGAAAAAAACTGTCTGTTCTAAATAATTTATTTTGTCCGGTTCATATTTTCACAAGTTAAGGTGTATGTCTCTTCGATATAGTCATTACCATTGACATCTAAATCACCAATTTTATACTGAGAAGGCCAAGCTTCTTTTAATTCCC
Organism: Nodularia sp. UHCC 0506; assembly: GCF_034931045.1. NCBI lineage: Bacteria > Bacillati > Cyanobacteriota > Cyanophyceae > Nostocales > Nodulariaceae > Nodularia > Nodularia sp. UHCC 0506. The sequence goes on along the minus strand of NZ_JAYGHH010000067.1, from coordinate 9,177 downwards.
AACGCATAACTTCTTGACCATCGGTATCGTATGCAACTATAGATCCAGTCTTTTTATTGCTAAACCACTTACCCTCTCCTTTTTCAGCTGCTGGTAAACACTTTTTAAACCAATCATACATTTTCTTGCTGGTGCTATCAGCATCACCACTCATGAGGGTTGTCACATCAATTGTAAATAATCCTTCAAAGCCAGCAGAGTTAATCTGTCTGACTGTTGTTCCACCTTTGGTGGACATTAAAGGTTTATCTTGACCCTTGACTTTTGCTTCAAATTTGACACCACCGATTTTGCTAAAAGCCATGTCGGTCATACCATCTATTTCAAAGTAAAAATTACTAGCAGCAATCGGTTTAAGTTCAGGCATATTCTTACTCCTAAATCAAGATAAAATTCGGTTTTTTCTGAGAAAGAACTTACGCCATATCGTAAGTATGATGGTGGATTTTTTCAGGGCGCATTTACGTCCTACTGTTCGCCAACGCACCCTGAAATTTGGGTTTAATTTATTGGTTAGGAGACCATTGACTAAAGCGGAAGATCACAAATTCTGCTGGTCTAACTGGACATACACCGACTTCGATGTATAGACGACCTAGCATCATAGTTTCGTGTGTGTTAATGCTGGCATCACATTTAACATAAAAGGCTTCAGCTGCTGAAGCACCAAACAAAGCACCTTCTCGCCAGAGTCTTTCTAGGAAGTTGCTGACTGTACGAGTCACACGCGCCCATAAATCTTGGTCGTTAGGTTCAAATACTACCCATTGAGTACCTAGTTCTACAGACTTTTCAATGTAACTCATTAAGCGGCGAACACTGATGTAACGCCATTGTACATTGTCTGGTTCTACTAAAGTCCGTGCGCCCCAGATGCGAATACCTCGGTTGGGGAAGGTGCGGATACAGTTGATTCCTAAAGGGTTAAGTAGTTCTTGTTCACGCAAATTGGTTTCGTAAGCTAAACCAATCACACCTCTGGGGGTATCGTTAGCGGGTGCTTTATAAACGCCACGTGTTTCATCGGTGCGACACCAGACACCCAACATATGACCTGCTGGGGGAATCATAATTGGTCTACCACCGTTGCGGGGGTTGGCGACTTTAATCCAAGGATAGTAGAGGGCGGCAAATTGCGATCGCCTGTTAAATGCACTTAACCACTGGGCGATATGCTGTGGCTTGACTTGGGTAGGGGCTACTGGCGCACCACCACCTTTACAGGGGGGCGGGTCTAAAACTACCATCCGGTTAGGGGCAGTATTTTCACACATACTGACCATTGCTTCCATGACCCCGTGGACTTGATCGAGATCCAAGATGTTTCTTTGATATGCCAACATCAAGTCAGGGAAGGCAATCATGGTAACTTCGTCTATTTCAAAGATACCTTGCATACCTGTGCGATCGTCTCTGACCCCTTGTACATCTCGTGGAAAGCGGTCAGGAGTGGAAACCATTGGTGGTGGGCTAACTTCATAGTTCCCATTCGCTGGACGACGAGAAAGTGGTTGTCCTGGTGTTTCCAAGTCAACTGCATCCACAAATGCAGACTCTTGGATAGCTGCTACCGCATAAGTACCAGCCTCCGTTCCGATTTCCGGGTTCATTGAGAGGTGATCGTATTCTTCGAGAATTTCTCCATCCCGGCTAATGATGACTTTAAAAAATTCTCCGGTGTTTAAAGGTGGTTCGGCTTCGGGATTTGCTGGGGGTAGCGGTTCACTTTCGAGAATGGAAACATTAATTCGCCCTGCTGCTTCGTTATCGTCTCCGTCTTCAGCTGCTTTCAAAGCAAACTGTAAAGATGGACGATTCCCTGTTGTGCGAATTTTCAGGGCTGTTTCTTCTAAGGGAGGTGGGGGAGTTCCAGGAAGTTTAGTACCGATACTGGCTACCCAGCAGCGGCCACCACCATTGAGAAACCAACCGTTCACAGCAAAGGGAAGATAAGCATCAAAATCTGTATAACCATCGGAACCTTGTTTCGCAAAGTATTCCAGGTATTCATTCCACGATGTGACTAACATTGGCTTAAACAATTCTGCATCACCGCGTACATCTTCGGTAAAGCCAATAAAGCCAGCAATATTCGTACTTACTCCCTCAATAGGGCGACTACCTCGATCTACTTCCTCAACGTAGACACCAGGTGCAAAGTAATCTAATCTAGGCATAATGTTTGATTTCCTTGTATTTGCGTAAATAACATTTCTGGAACTTTATTCTTTAGTCCTAATCGCTGATCCTCATCTCCTTATCTCTAGTCGTTAGTTGACAATATAGAACAGTGCGTTGGTCATGGATCAAACATGGCAAGAAGCAATATTAGTCCTTATATTCCCTGAATAAAGTGGGGAATTAGTTTTCATCTTTCCAGCCAAATTACAAGTCGCGTTGAAAGAGTTGATTATTAGTCATCAACAACCATTATTTAATTGTTTTTGAGCCACATTTCTCCATTATTAGGATTCAAAATATCACTTCGTAGGTTAAATGGGATTGTCAAAGTAACATACAAAGCTGGACGTAATGGCACACTTAAAGCACTCCATAAAGCCGCAGCATCAATAGGATGGACAGCAGAAACGGTCATTGACAATTCGCCATGACCGCGCAGTGCTGGAGGTAACATCTCCTCTCGGAGTGAGTGATGATGTAACAGTAGGATCAACGCCTCTGAGAGTAGACGTTGTTCGCCCAAACTTGTATAGTCCCAAGCGCTGACCAAAAATAACAGATCAAACCATCTTGGTGGTGCTAAGGTCGATACCCGTTGCTTGATTGAATGCTGACAACAGGAAGGCTGTTTATAAGCATTTTCCCGGATGTTGTAACAGTACAAGTTTAGTCTGGGGTTGACTTCTTGAGCAACACTAGGGTGGCTGAAATCAATTTGCTCTGTACTGAGCAGTGAAATCCCGCCAGCTAATATTTCTGCTAAAGTCTGAGTAGCAGATGGGATCATAAGATACAACAGCAGGGTTAATAATTTACTCCGTTATCTGCTTATTGGCTGTGTTTGTTACCAGTTTACTTAAGTATAGATGTTTGGGCATCCTACCAAATTTACTGATGCAAGCAGCAGAGAAAATTACTGTGCTACTTAGCCTACGGGAATGCGGAGGGAATAATTAAAACAAGGAATAGCCCTTTTAAATGTAGTTTATCTGATGATTTGCCACATTTGGGTTATCTATTCATCAGCTTAGAGATCCAGTCAGCCAGTGGTTATTAGACTTTGGTCGAGATTCTAAAATAATTGTTGCAATTGGTTCATATCCTGAACCTGTTCATGTAAGCTAAGGTCGTCCTTCTTTATACAGTAATCATCGTACTTTAAAGCAAACTGGGTAAAAATTGGGTTTTTGAAGATACTTGTAGCAAATTGCTGAGTGCTAAGTATAAAGCTAGTAGGGGAGGGTTTATTAAAATTATTATTGGTAATTGAATCTGTACACACTCCTCTACATCAAGGCTTTGAGCTATCAACACTGTTCTCATTCATGTAAAAACCGCTATCAAGCTGAAATACTTGATTTTTTTCGGATATAACCTAATTTATTTGGTTTGGTTAAGAATGCGGCAAGATGTGAATAAGTAGACCAGGGTTTGATAGCTGCTTACATCTGCTATGTTTATTGCTGTTAAAATACGTAGGAGGTAATAAGTGGAAATTACTACTCAAACGTTTACTACTCAAATGTCCTTACCTTCGTCTACGCACAATTTACCAAGTCAGTTGTCGGCAGATGATGTGAGCAGAATTTGCCAACTCATTGTGCAACAGTTAGCGGATTTATTACCAACGATCGCTGTCTGGACTGTGTACCATAACCTAAATACAGATAAAAGGCAATTAGTTTCCCCTTCCGTCGTAGATGTTAGCAATATTACAGAGTATCAACATGGGAGTTCCTCGACATTTGCAGAATCTGCATTAAGTATTTTATGTCTGCATCAAGAAAAATGGTTACAAGCAGATTTACCTATTCTTAAAATCATTGAATTAAGCGTACCTGAAGCGTATCATGCTTATGTTTGCTGTGTGGGTGAACAAAGTTTATTAGCGGCAGAATATATATGTATTTGCACTTATGAGATACTATCATCACAACAGCAACATTTACTACTGAATCAGGCTGAGATACTCAGTCAGTATTTATTTATGTATAAAGAGCGATCGCGCCATCTAGCAGAAATTGCTTCTTTATCTGAAACACTGGGACGCGCCGAACATCAATTACGTAATCCCTTAGCATTAATTAATCTATATGCAGAAAATCTTCGCTTGGCTTTGCCAAATGGCTGCTTGCAAGAACAAGCAATACTAATTCGTCAAACAGCAGATGAACTCAGTTGCAAATTAACAGATTTGCTTTGTCAAGGACAACAGGCAAGATTAGAGATTAAACAGCATAATTTGCAAACAATTATTGCAGAAAGTATTAAAGCTTTACAACCTTTGTTGGAGCCAAAAAATATCCAAATTCACTATCCCGATAAACCTGTAAATATCATAGTTGATAGTTGGCAGATGAAACAGGTTTTTGATAATTTATTGACGAATGCCGTGTATTTTAGCCCAGAAAGTGGGACGGTGATTTGTAATTGGCATATATATAATCATGAAGTGCTAGTAGAAATTTGCGATCGCGGTTCGGGAATTTCTGAATCTGACTTGAAGCTAATATTCACCCCATATTATTCTCGACGGCTAGGGGGGACTGGCTTAGGATTAGCGATCGCGCAAAAAATTATTTTGGCTCATCAAGGTCATTTGTGGGCAGAAAATATTCCTGGAGGTGGCACTCAATTCTCCTTTACTCTACCCATAAACAGGCACAGGTGAAACGAGAAATTCTGAGTTGAAATTACAGAATAGTCTTCTAACTCAGCATTTAGCATTTTCTATCTAGGGGAAACTATCATGAATGTTAAAAAAGAACCAATTTCCATTTTACTTGTAGATGATGAACCACATTTTCGCCAAGGCATACGTACTTTATTAAACTTTTATAACAATAGCAATAGTATCAGCTTAAATATTGTCGGTGAAGCAGCTTCGGTTGAGCAAGCACTCAAATTAACCGCCGAACAGCACCCAGCTTTAATTTTGCTGGATTTAGAATTACCCCCAGACGATGGAATTACAGCACTGCTGCGGCTGGGAGAATCATCTTATAACGGTAAAGTGCTAATTTTATCAGCACACCAACAAGATGATTGGGTATTTCGAGCCATGCAAGCTGGCGCTTGGGGTTACATATTTAAAATCCAATTAGCCACCCAGCTATGCGAAGCTATTACCACTGTAGTTAATAACAAAGTTTATTTACCGCCGGAAGTAGCCACAGCCTTCTTTCGTTTATTTCACTATTATACAGGACATTCTCTAGCGGCTGGCGACACGAGCATTCACTTAACCGAAAGAGAGCGAGAAGTATTAAACTGGTTAGTCCAAGGAGCTTCCAACGAACAAATTGCCGGACATTTATTTATTACAATTGCCACTGTTAAAGCTCACTTAACAGCAATTTTTGAAAAATTAAGTGTCACCAGTCGCACTCAAGCAATCATTAAGGCTTTAAAGTTGGGTTTAGTTTGTCCATAGGGAAAGTGCTGAGTGCTGAGTGCTGAGTGCTGAGTGGGTGAAAAAGGTAATGACAAATGACAAATGACAAATAACAAATGACTAATTATTTAGCTATTGCTACTGTGACTGCAACTCTACAAAGAAGCTTGCAGGCGAGTATACAAATAGATGTAGATGGTGCGAGGGTGACAACTGTCAGACCAGACCGCTTGAGTAGTGGTGCGCCGGAAGCTGGAGTTAATTTGTATCTTTACGATATTTTGCAGAATCCTGCTTGGCGTAGTGCTGATTTACGTCAACGTCATTCATCAGATGAGAAATATACTAAGCGATCGCAAACCGGTTTGGATCTCTATTATCTACTGAGTTGCTATGGTAATGATGTGGAATTGGAACCTCAACGTTTGATGGGTAGCGTTGTACAAGCTTTGAATAGTAAATCCATTATTACCCCGGAAATGATTCGGGAGACATTAGCAGATTCAAGTTTTACATTTTTAACAAATTCTAATCTGGCCGAGCAACCGGAAGCGATCGCTATTACTCCCATAGACTTAAATGTAGAAGAAATCTCAAAAATTTGGACTGTCTTTTTCCAAACTCCTTACTATTTATCCATAGCTTATAAAGTGAGTGTGGTCTTAATTGATGTCGGAAATATTGCTAAAAAACCCTTACCTGTACGCAATCTTCAGACTCATGTTACACCATATCAACCAGCAATTTTTCAAATAAAGGTATTAGAAGAACTATCCAAACTCTGGCCAAGTAAGTTAGCTGCAACACCGTTAATTTTGGCAACTAGTACATTGTTGATCCAAGGTAACAAGTTAGGTGCAGAAATTACCCAAGTCCAGATCGGTGATGTTAAGGTAACTCCGCAAACAGTTGATGATAGCCAAATTACTTTGAATCTGTCCTCCATTCCCATAGAATCTTTACGGGCGGGTGTTCAAAGTTTACAGGTAATCCATCCCCAAAAACACGTTATTTCAAATGTTGTGCCAATTATGTTGCGCCCAACTATTGCAGAAGTCACCATTGCCAATATTCAGGGTAGAGGTGATGAGCCGCGCTCGGCTGATGTCACAGTGTTAGTTAATTTTATAATTAATAAAACCCAGTCAGTAACTTTGGTTTTAACTGCACTTTCTTTAACAGAATTTTCTGGATATTCCTCCGAAAAAACCAAGCATCGACGGACTAATTCTAACTCAATTACCTTTGACATTCATGATTGTTTACCAGGAACTTATTTAGTTCGCTTGATAGTAGATGGTGCAGAAAGCTTATTAACAGTTGATACTGATCCCAATAGCCCCACATTTGAGCAGTATATTGATCCTGTTGTAGTGATTCCTTAATTGGTAGAAAAAGTTTTATGGAAAATGAATTAACAAAACACAATTATGAATGGTACAAAGCTAACCAGAATGATTTAATGAGTGCATTGGCAAAAG
>NZ_JAYGHH010000067.1:0-2092 GCF_034931045.1 Nodularia sp. UHCC 0506 | reverse complement strand
CGGGCGGCATTAGGGGAAACAGAAAGTAATAGGGAAGATTTTAATTCGGAATTGAGTAGTAATAATGCACTTAATACCCTCTGCAATATCTTTAATTTATCAAACTTTGAGCGAGATATCTTGTTGTTATGTTTGGGGATGGAAATAGATGCCAATTGGGGTTTTTTATGCAGCAATGCCCCAGGTAATCATCCTCAAAAACCCTATCCAACATTCAGTTTAGCGATGGCAGTTTTACCCACTGCTTATTGGCAAGCTCTCACACCCTCTGCACCGTTACGAAAGTGGGAAATGATTCATATTGGGGAAGGTGCAGCACTCAACCTGAGTCCATTACGAATTGATGAGAGAATATTACACTATCTCATGGGTTGTGACCATTTAGATGGACGGTTACAGAGTATTATTGAACCTTTAACACAGACAAATGAAACCCAAGTAGCTTCTCATCGGCAGTTAGCTGAACAATTAGCCACAACCTGGACGCAAACAGTCGGGACAATATTACCAATTATCCAGTTGTGTGGGGATGAAGTAGGTTCTAAGAGAGCGATCGCATCCACAGCTTGCCGATTACTTAATCTCAATTTACACTTAATTTCAGCTAAGGCAATTAGCAACTTCCGTAATCACGAAATCAATGATTTATTGCGTTTGTGGTTAAGGGAATCAATGTTGACTAGTAGTGCTTTGCTGCTGGATTGTGATGAAATTGATATTACAGATCCCGCTAAAGATGCTGTTATTGCTAGATTAATTGAAAATATCTCCAGTCCGTTGATCATTACCACTGGAGAAAGAAGGCGATCGCTCCAACGTCCCCTAATCGCCATCGAAGTCCACAAGCCCAGTACCACTGAACAAAGGATAATTTGGCAAAATGCCCTCAAAGAAACAGCACCCAACCTCAACGGACACGTAGACACCTTAGTTTCCCATTTCAGCCTCAATGCTGCCAGCATTCACACCATCTGTACTGAAGCCAAAGGAAAATGGGTCAATAGCGACAACTCCACACTCCACACTCAGCACTCCACACTCCACACTCAGCACACCACAAACCACACTCCACACTCCACACTCCACACTCCACACTCCACACTCAGCACTCCACACTCCACACTCAGCACTCAGCACTCAGCACTCAGCACTCAGGAAGCACTCAGCACTCAGCACTCAGCACTCAGCACTCAGGAAGCACTCAGCACTCTTTTATGGGATACTTGCCGTTCTCAAGCCCGTCCACGTTTAGATGAGTTAGCGCAACCAATTGAAGTAGGTGCTACCTGGGATGATTTAGTCTTACCAGAATTACAACGCCAAGTTTTACGGGATATTCCGGCTCATGTGCGACAAAGAAGCAAAGTCTATGAACAATGGGGATTTGGCAATAAAGGAGGACGTGGTTTAGGTATCAGCGCTTTATTTGCAGGTGCTAGTGGTACAGGTAAAACAATGGCCGCAGAAGTGATTGCTGATGAACTCCGTTTAGATTTATACCGGATTGATTTAAGTCAAGTAGTGAGCAAATATATCGGAGAAACTGAGAAAAACCTGCGCCGGGTATTTGATGCGGCAGAAGCTGGGGGCGCAATTTTACTGTTTGATGAAGCTGATGCTTTATTTGGTAAACGCAGCGAAGTGAAAGACAGCCATGACCGTCATGCCAATATTGAAGTAGGCTATTTATTGCAACGGATGGAGTCCTATAGGGGTTTAGCAATTCTGACCACTAATTTAAAAGGTTCTCTAGATCAAGCCTTTCTGCGGCGGATTCGGTTTGTTGTGCAGTTCCCCTTTCCTGATGCTAGTCAAAGGGCAGAAATTTGGCAGCGCATTTTCCCCCGTCAAACACCTACCCAAGATTTAGATCCCAGTAAGTTAGCGAAATTAAATGTATCTGGCGGTAATATTCGCAACATTGCCCTCAATGCGGCTTTTTTGGCTGCTGATGCTGGTGAGCCTGTGGAGATGAAACATATTTTACAGTCGGCTAAGAGTGAATACGCGAAGTTAGAACGACCGCTAACAGATACTGAAGTGAAAGGCTGGGTTTGATATTTCCGTTAGGAAAGCACAGGACACAATCAAT
>NZ_JAYGHH010000066.1:21664-24517 GCF_034931045.1 Nodularia sp. UHCC 0506 | reverse complement strand
CTCCATTTTTGACTCATACAAATTATTCAGATAGCAAAGCCAATTAGATAATGAATAAGACTCTTAGTTTAATAATTTAGTTGCCGAAGGGAGCTATTTTGTGAGTTGGGTGCGATTCCTACGGAGCGCTTCGCTATCGCTAATTTTCTTTATCAGTACATAAATATGTTTAGGCACTTGTTTATCAGTATTAATACTAGAACAATTGAATATCGATGAAGAGTATCCGGAACAAACGGAAAGAGTGTTTTCTTGGGTGAATATTCTATAATAATCATCATTCTTAGATTGTTTTCAAAGACACTAAAAAAGGTATAATTCCTGGTTAGTAATAGTTTTGAAAATTAGAAAAAATCAACCACTCTGCTTGACAGAGTGGCTCAATATCTTAATGGAGAATCCCAATCACAGCAGCCAGGATTTCTGTCGCTTTGTCATTAGCTGGAATAAATATCCGCTTGCGCCATTGAATTATCTCGGTGAAACATCCAATAGCCACAAGCCTGTCAGCTAAAGGCAAAGCATCAATTAACTCAATTCGTGGTTCACCAGCAACGTAAGAACGTCGCACAGTTACGCCACCCGGCAATTGCTGTGAGTACCCTTCGTTTAACACCAGCGAAACCAATTCCCCTGGACTTAACAGTTTGTTCTTCAGTCCCAGCTGTTCAGCCACAGACTGAATATCTTTTGCATTGACTACCCGACCCAGAATTTTCTCGCCATCACTGGTTTGCAGCCTGAAGACTCGACTATTCTTCTGAGGTAGCATTTTCCAAATGGGTAGCAATATGCCCGTGACCAAATGAATATGGTCATTTGTGAATTTGGGTAGTTCATCCACTTCTTTTGACCACGCCGCAACAAATGTATCAGCCGAAACCTGCTGCCAAGTTGATGATTCCAGCTTGTCTAGGGGTACACGAATTTCCTTTTGAGGTCGCACAAGTAAAACCCGTGGCACTACCCCGCCTTCCTCATCGAAGAAACTGTGAGTAGGGATTGATACGGCTGCATTACCAGACTTTTCATTCACCATGAGTTGTCCTTGGTACTGAGTCGCAAATTCAAGTATTTCCTCAGCCGTTCTGATGTTGTTCCGTTGAACTCGCTCAATTTTCAGGTAATTGGTCACGCTCCCAGTGGCAGAATGAGTGTACACAACTTCTTGGCTTTCGATGGTAAACCGTTCAGCCCGAAGTGTTTCCACTCCAACTTCAAAGATTCCATTAGCGATCGCAATCTCAATTTGTTGACTTAACAGCAGTTCAAAACGCTCGAAAATAACATTCTGCATCCCGATTGTCAAAGCCAGTAGCCGATTGAGGAACTGTCGCAACGGTGGAAGGTCAATTTTCATACCTCCTTCGTGAGAAGTCAGGCTGAGTCCAGTCATTTGCTCAAATTTACCCAAAGGAACTTCAGCAAATCGACCCTGGAAAATCTGCTTGAATAACTCGTATAAAGCATATTCAGCATAGTTCGACTCTAGATTATCCTTGGCATTAAACATCCCATTACCGCCTGTTTGCCGTTGACCACGGGTAAGTGCGCCCAAGCTGTCCAGCCGCCGAGCGATAGTAGAAATGAATCGGCGTTCACCCCTAACATTGGTGGTCACGGGTCTGAACACTGGTGCAGAGGCTTGGTTAGTGCGGTGCGATCGCCCAACACCTTGAATAGCATTGTCAGCCCTCCAACCAGCTTCGAGTAAGTAGTGCGATCGCCGCCGCCGATTTACAGCATTGAGGTCAGCATGGTAACTTCTGCCAGTACCACCAGCATCAGAGAAAATGAGGATTTGTTTTTCATCAGCCATGAATGCAGTAGTCTCCGCGATGTTTGCTCCACTACCCCGTGAATCCACAAATAACCGTCCGTTTTCATCCTTAAGGACTCGCTTACTGCGCCCTGTGACTTCAGCAACTTGCTTGTGACCGAAATGCCACAACAACTGTTCTAAAGCGCCAGGGATGGGGTTAAGGCTTGCCAATCGGTCAACCAGCATATCCCTCAAAGCCACAGCTTCTTGCGAAACAATTGGTGAACCATCGGCATCAAAAGCCGGTTCAGAGCGTTCTTCACCTTCAGAGGATGAGTGAATCTCATGTAAGTGTACGGGGAACGCACTTAACAAATAATCCATGACATATTCACGGGGAGTTAAATCAAGATTCAAATCTTTCCACTCCGAAGCGGGAACTTCATTGAGTCGCCGTTTTAACAGTTCCTCATTAGTCGAAACTATCTGGATGACAACAGCATGACCTTGGGCTAAATCTTGCTCAATGGCTTTGATTAATTGTGGGCATTTCATCCCGGTTAGCAAATGGTTAAAGAACCTTTGCTTGTGAGATTCAAACTGGGACATCGCAGACATTTTAGCCATGCGGTTGTATGTTTTCGCACCGGAGATGTTACACGCTTCTAGTGCTTTGTAAAGATTGTTATGGATAATTTGGAAAGCATCAGCGTAACTGTCATAGATACGTTCTTGAGTCGATGTTAACTCAATTTCTAATGTGTCATATTCTACGCCTTCAAAGGAGAGCGATCGCGCCAAATACAAACCAAGTGCTTTCAAATCCCTGGCAACAACCTCCATTGCTGCAATACCACCGCCCTCGATGGATTCCACAAAATCTTCACGGGAGGTAAACGGGAAGTCTCCAGTCTGCCAAAGTCCCAAACGATTTGTGTATGATAAGTTAGAAACTTTGGTTGCTCCAGTTGCGGACACGTAAATCACCCGTGCTTTGGATAGTGCGTTTTGTAACCGAAGTCCAACGATACCTTGCTGGGATGCTTTAACTAAGCCAATCTTGCCCTCTTGTGCCATTGCATTACCCATTG
>NZ_JAYGHH010000066.1:14680-21545 GCF_034931045.1 Nodularia sp. UHCC 0506 | reverse complement strand
ACCCATTGCATGGCATTCGTCAAATGCGATCGCACCCTCAAAATCAGCACCAGCCCACTCCACGATTTGCTTGAGCCGGCTTTTGCCTCCCTTTTGCGATCTTAATGTTGAGTAGGTGCAGAACAAAATGCCTTGGGTGAAAGGGATGCGATCGCCTAGTTTGATGTTACTGAGGTCAATAATATCTTTTTCACTACCACCCAGCGCACACCAATCACGTCGGGCATCCTCAATTAGTGCAGAACTCTTGGAAATCCAAATGGCTTTTCTTCGACCTTGACACCAATTGTCTAGAATGATACCAGCTACCTGTCTGCCTTTACCAGCACCTGTACCATCGCCCAAGAACCAACCACGGCGAAATCTAACGGCATTTTCTTCGCTATTTGCTACCACAGTTACATTATCCCACGAATCATCTACCAAGTATGAGCCGGAGAGAAATTCTGAATGGGCTTGACCTGCGTATATCACGCTTTCAAGTTGTGCCTCAGATAGTAAGCCTTGAGTGATGATGTGCTGAGTCAAGTGGGGTTTGTAAGTAGGAACAGGGAGAGAAACAAGAGCTAAGGCTGCACTTTCACACAATAAAGATGGATGAGGTAAGGCATTCTTAATTCTTAACCGTTGCGGACGGTAAGTTTCGTAAAGAGCATCCTTCAGACCTTCGTTGGCAGTCCACTCGACAACTTCATAATCAAGAGAAACAACCTCTGTAAATTCTGATGCTGTTTCTGGTTGTGCAATCGCAGTGCGTTTTGGCAAGTTAACGACTTTCTTAGAGAACGTTGCCACATTTGGAGTAGAACGTTCCCAAGCTTGTCGGGCGGGAAGTCGCTCAATCAGTGCCAATATTTCACCAAGCTCAAGGGTTTGAGGAATGCAGGGAATATCGGCAGGATTAGCAGCCGGGATTTTATCGATCACCGTAATGCGGGTGTCCATAGTTGTTCCGTGCTTTGAGTAAGCCCTGCCGTTGACCCCAACCGAAAGCACTACTGTTGCCTTCTCCTGCATCTTAATAAAAGTATCTCGCCAAGTCTGATTGTTTGGTGAGAACCAGTTAGCAGAAATTGTCACCAGCCGTCCGCGATCGCATAGCCTCTGTAACGCTGAGTTGATGTGCCGAGGGGTTGCATTTGGATTACGGCTGTTGATTTTCGGAGACGAAGAAAATGGTGGGTTCATCAAAACTACAGATGGCTGAGTTTTACCCGCCAGATAGTCATTAATTTGCTCGGCGTTCACAGAGAACAAGGGAACGCCAGGGAACAGTCGCCGGATAATCTTCGCCCGATCTTCTGCTAGTTCGTTGAGCATCAGACTTGCACCTTTGAGCTTGGCGAACTGGGCTAGAATACCAGTACCAGCCGATGGTTCTAACACCAAATCATTGCTGGTTATTTGCCCTGCTAATGCTACCAAGTATGCCAGTGGCAAAGGAGTCGAGAACTGCTGTAGTTGCAATTGTTCTTCGCTACGGCGGGTATGAGTCGGGCAAAGTGATTCCAGTAGTTGCAGTTCTGCCAGAGGATTTTCTGATAGTCCCTTTTGCCGGAGGTACAGTATTTGTGCCACCTCGACTGCTTCATAAGCGTCTTTCCACTGCCATGCACCTTCAGCCGCAGTGCCGAGGAAATATCGGTTCATCTGCGATTGAATGCTTTTAGTGCTTAAGGCACGGTGATCAAATAATAATTTGGTAAGTTCTTGAGCAACATTGACTACTGACTCCCCATAGTCCAACACAGTTTGTAGGTCAAACAGAGAGCCTTGTGAAAAGATTTGGCTTACCATATTTATATGTATTAATGTTTCACAAAAATTTGGCGTAGCCTTAGCTGCTCTGGAAATTGCCCCAGAACAGCTATCAAATCAGACTCAATTGTCTAGTGTGTATTTCTGCTGAATGCTCTCGTTCAATCCACTCAAAAGCACGTTTAAGGGTGAAAACAAATTCTTGCCAGGACTGCGGCGGCGGGATGTTGCGAGATGTTTGGTCAGCCGCATATTTGTTTACCAACACAGCTAACTCAATCATGTGTGAATAGGTATCAAATGCTAATTCGTGGCACTGAGAACGTATTTTCTTTTTGAGTTTCTCAGGTGATGTTTTCCAGAAAATACTCCAGTAGATTTTGTGATATTCTCCAGAAAGAGCAATCGCTGTTTCTAGATGTTGTCTTGCGATGGCAAAAACTGGATCGTCCGGCGCATATTTCAGCGCGACTGCCAATGCACAGTGTGCTGCTTGCATTGTCTTAAATTTTCAAAATGACCTTTTTGAATTGGAGCAAAGCAACTTGACTAAACAAAGCGATAGCTTAATGTGTGTGGTAAACGAAGCTATGTCGCCTTTGCTTATCGCTCTGTTTAGGTGCGTTTTAATTCACGCTTGCCAGCCTTGTCTTTGCAATATTTTGTTCAAGCGATTTTGGGATTTATCCTTTAGAGGACTTGCAAATTCTGCTGACATATAGTTTTGATTTTCTAGCTCTAACAAGTCTTTTTTGATAGATTTAACCAAACATTTGTCACACAAACATTCAAAAGGTTGCAAATATTCTGAATCACCGCACTTGTCGCACCCTATTAAGAGTACAATCTTGATAGTTTCCATGTTTTTTCTCCTAGTTAAACTTGTCAAATGTCAAACTAATCAAATTCTTTGAGAGCAACTGTGCGCCTATTTCTGCACATATAAGTACACAGTTTGTTTAGTTAAGCACTTTTCTTGCGAGGTTTACTGCGCTTGCGAGATTCAGTCTTAGCCGTTGATTGAACGCTGTCGCCGGATTTCTTGGGTTTGCTACGACGCTTGGTTTGCGGTTGTATTTCTTGTGCAGGTGGTAGTAATCTCAAGGTAGGAAATGGTAATACTACTGTTTGTGGTTCGCCTATTTTGGGTTCACAATCTGTTTGCAACTCCCAAGGGTCAGGAATTTGTTCAAATTTGTCAATATCTTTGGTTTCTGCTTCAGATTCTACAACAACAGGATTAGGAATATTTTTGGTTTCTGCAACTGGTGAAGGGGGTTGTGCAGAAATCACGGTATATTGAGATTGAGGGTGTAACAAGAAAAGTCCATTGATAAAATCGTTGAGCATTAAAACAATCATTGCCCAAAAGATAATTTCAATAGCTAGAGTGAGTATGTTTTGAATATCCATTATTTTTGTCCAAAATATTTTCACTGAAATTTCGCATAGCGTTCATAAGCCCCGTACAAATGTGCGAGGCTTAATTTAACATCTCAATATCAACAACTTGGATATTAAATCTCCAAAGAATAGATAATGAGCAAATTTTTATTTGCCATTAAAATGGAATATCTTCTACCTCGTCTGAAATATAATTTAAAGTTGATTGCTCAAATGATGCTGCTAAACTACTGGGCATAGATTTTAGTATCTTGTAATTTTCAGGATGCCAACATCCGTCACTGATGGAGTTTTGTAACCAATCGTTTAATTCTTCTTGCAGTTTTAAGTTCCTGGCAATAAAATCAATTTCTTCTGAAGTCCATTCTCTTTGACTACCATCAGAAACAGCGTGATTGATAGAGTAATAAAGTGATTGGTGGTTCATAACAGCCTCCATAAAATGTCAAAAAAATTCACGTAGCGGGGGAAAGCAGGATCAATTTTAACCATCCTGCTTTTTCTAATTAATTTCGTCTTAATTGTGATAATGGAGTTGGGCGAAAATGTAAGTCTCGTTCTATACCAACACTTAGCCTGCCACGATATTCTTGTAGTTCAGTCAGGCTGAAATAACTCAGTTCCTCTTCAAAACCTTGTACCAAACCAAAGAATGTATCTTCACCATCGAACTCAGTTGCATACCAAGTCCAGTTCGACAATGGATTGAAAAACTTGATGTATGCAATAGGATCTGCAATTTTTTCTTGACAATAGAGACTGGGTAATTGACTACGAATTTCCGGTGGTAATAAGTTCATTTTTTGTGAGTGATACTTCACTGAATTTTGCGTAGCAATTAACGAGTTTTCGAGCTTTCAGCCACTTCTCTCCCCCAAAAGTATGAGATGAAGTTAGTAATTTTGGGTGTAGATAATAAATTACACAAAATTTATGATTACGAGGACGTTAATTTCAGTAACCAATGAAATCTGGATTAATCCAACAACTATTCGACCTCATACACCTAAAAAATCCACTGATTGCCCTAGAATCTCCATTACCGGAGAGAGTGCGATTACTCACCAGTATTGCCAGAGAATCTAATGCCCAAGCGATAAACTGCTATCTGTGGTCACTGGAAGATGACCATCTTCACCAATTGCAAATTAACGAGGGTGAATTAACTCTACGGCTAGTAGAAGAATATCAACCCATCACTGCTAAATCCAGGCGTGAACATTATTTTGAAGTCTTGCGATTCTGGAAAACTACCAACCTGGAAGGCATTGTGATCCTGGAAGGGATATTTCCGTGGTTGGGTACTAATACAACTGACCCTGATTTTTTCCTGACTTCCGAGTGGATTAAGTCTGCGCTGATTAATCTCAAACTCTACAATCGCAACTCGAACAAAACAGCTATTCTACTTGGCCCTAACGCTAATCTCTCACCTGATATTGCGGCTCAAGTTCCTACTGTCACTCAGGAATTACCAACAGTCGAGGAAATCACGGATTATTTACCGCAAATTTTACCCGTAGTTTATAGTGAATCAGAAATTCATGATTTAGCGATCGCGGCGGTAGGAATGTACATTGCAGATATTGAGTATGGTGTCCATTCTGTAATTACTGATAATATAACAGCAGTTGAAAAACTTTCTGCTTACAAAATTAATCTACTCAAGCGGGTTTACAACATTGAATTTCTCCAGGCCCCAGCGATTGAAGTTGGTGGATTGGAACTGATGCAGGAATCGTTTAAGAAATACAAACGACTGACTACACCACTGGCTAAAGCTTACAATCTACGACTGCCCAAGGGTGTTTTATTGATTGGCCCACCAGGAACAGGTAAATCTCACTCGGCAAAAGCTTGTTCTCAACGTTTGGGTGCGCCCTTAATTATTGTCGAGTGGGGCAATTTCCGCAGTTATGGCAATCTTGCAGAATATAAGCTAAAAAAATTACTGGGGCTGGTGGATCGAATCAACCGCATCATCTTTTATCTAGACGACTTTGATAAGGGATTCGCCGGGGATGATGATTTATCCAGACGGCTGGCAGGAATGTTACTTACCTGGATGCAAGAGCGTACCAGTGATGTATTAATTATTGCTTCAGCTAACAATTTAGACTTATTGCCACCTGAACTTACCAGATGTGGACGATTTGATGAAATTTTCAAGGTAGATTTACCCAACAATGGAGAACGACACGAAATATTCAAAATTCACTTGAGAAGATTTGATGCACGTTTCCGTAATGGCAATCCATTCACTGATGAAGAATGGCGACGGCTGCTCAAGGAAACACAGCGTTGTGTGGGTGCAGAAATTCAGGCTATTGTAGAGAGGGCAGCAGCTACAACTTTCTGTCAAATGTTTCCACCGGATACTTTTGTACTAGATGAATTACCACCACTGGAAATTACATTAACTTCTTTGTTAGAAGCGAGAAAAAATATTAACCCTCTGGCAATTAGAGAAGCTGACAAAGTTGAAACCATGCGGAATAAAGCTGACCTTCAAGGACTACCATCTAGTCCCGTAGATTCTTCTGTCTATAGCCTGGGAAATGTCAATATTTTTGGTTGAATTTTGAATTGATTTATGCAAATCTCAAAAATTAAGCTCGACCCATATATTATGGGGCTGAAAGTTTTGAATATTGCCGGACCAATTGCTGGAATATGCTTGATTATTGGAATGCCTACTGTAGCGTATCTTCAAACACGCCCACAACAATTGCCCATTACACGCAAACTTATTCACAATGGGCAAAAATTTTATTTAGAAGTAGCTGCTAAACCAGATGAATTGGTGAAAGGATTGAAATTTCGTGCTACTTTACCTAGTGATAAAGGAATGTTATTTAAACTAGGTGAGCAATATCAGAATGTTGGGTTTTGGATGCACCAAGTTCGATTTCCCCTTGATATTATTTATCTTGACGATGGTGTGGTGACTACCGTAATTAATAATGCTCAACCTTGTTCTCAAGCCCCTTGTACTATTTATTATGGCAGTAGCGCTACAAAGGTTTTGGAATTACCTGCTGGTGTATCTAATATTCAAGTTGGAGATAAATTAACTTTTAAAAATCTCTATGCAAAAGATGATTCCAAGTAAAGAAATTAAGAATACGCTTTTAGAATCTCGCTGTCAAGTCGCTTTGCTCCAATTCAAAAAAGGTCAATAGGGTTTGAGACGCGCTAGCCCTGCTAAACACCTTTCAATAAAAATGCTTGAAACTCTTGTTTTTAAGAAGTTGCAATTATGGGCAATTAATCGGACATGATATAAGAGCTTAAAGCCTCAGTTTGGTTAGTAAAATTTAGTTGTGTTCCTGTAGCTATTTTCTGATTCAGAACTTAAAATAGCAATTAATACTGTTTGCGGGACTTTGGTATGACTTCCGAATCTAGCCTTTTGCAGCTATCCTAGCTAGTCGTGCCGCCATTCCCCGAACAGTACCTCCTACAACAAAAGTTACAATGCCAACATGAACATGAATTGGACTAACCAACATCAACAGGTGGCCAGGGAAGATTTAGTCATGTTCATTAACGCTTGTCTTTCCTGCACAGGACAGCGTGAGTTTTACAGTGATGGTTATGGGCAGCGTGTATCTATAGACTTTTTACACGACTATATTCTAGGTAATTACCGCTTGCTTTATACCCGGACATTAGCAGCAGGGATTAACCATTTCAACCAAGC
>NZ_JAYGHH010000066.1:0-14655 GCF_034931045.1 Nodularia sp. UHCC 0506 | reverse complement strand
ATTCTGAAATTACTAGCAACCGGAAAAAACACACCCGCTGGACATCGCCAAGAAGAAGGGGCATTAATAGCTGCGGCACTAGCAGCCCTACCACCACAACGAGGTTGGGATGTATTGCAACAATTACGGAAAAGAGGTATTAATAATCGCCGGAGTAGAGCGATCGCTCGTGATTATCTTCAACAAAGACGTGACATTAACTTTGATGCTGTCAAATATCGTTCTAAATTTAGAGCGATCGCTTCCCATGCACACCTCACCCTTCCAGGAGAATTAGGTAACTTCCTCTTTGGTAAATGGAAACAACGAGTTTATCAAACCGAATTATTCGAGACATTTCGCCAAGCACACTATAGTGCAGAAGCAGTTTATCAGCTACCCTTCACTGTGGCTGAAGGTTTAGCCGCAAAACACGGTATTAAACGTGAGGTCTTTTTGTCCCGCATCCAAGACAAAATGACCTTGAACGAAAAATTGCGATCGCAAACTTCAGCCAACCGCACAGCAGTAGAAATTGACATTAATTTAGGTCGTCTCCCTCTGACTCGTTTAGCACTGTATATCCTTTCTTTACCATTGGATACTCGCAAACAGCAATGGGATATCTTCAATCAAGCATTAGAGAAATCTGCGGCTTTCACATTAAAAAAATCCCCCATCAAACTTGGACGAGTAGCAGCAGTTCTAGATTGCAGTTACTCCAGTTCCGGTTCAACTGAAAAACATCGTCGTCCTTTAGGAGTAGCCTTAGCCGTCCATTACCTATTAAAAGCTGCATCTCAGGAATACCAAGCTTTTTGGACGATACCCACTAATGATCCACTATTGATTCTCCCTCGTGGACAAACAGATTTAGCTACACCCCTACTTGATGCTTTAGATTGGGGTGCAGATTTAGTAGTCATCATTAGCGACGGTTGGGAAAACGACCCACCCAATGGTGCATCAGAAATTCTGCGTATATATCGCCAACGTTTAGATCCTCAACAAAAAACTTCCATTGTGCATTGTAATCCTGTATACAATGCCGATGATTTTTCCTTACATCTCCTCAGTCCCGCAGTTCCCACAGTTGGATTACGAGATGCAGAAGATTTACCGACAATGTTGGGTTTTGCCAGATTTGCTGAAGGTTCAGCATCTTTAACAGAATTAGAGGAATATTTAGCAGCGCGAGTCAAGCAAATGTTAAGTGGATAAGATGTGGAGTTTACATCCCCCATACAAAAGTCCATATACTAAATATGGTGTTGCTTAAAAATAATAAAACTAGACACACTATTATATGGCATCCAAAAATAATTTATTAACAGACATATCACTTAAAGGATTAGAAATTGCCCCTTCTCAGGTATGGGGTTCAGTCCGTATTGTGCCATTATTGCGTCGTCAGGTTCGTAACGATTTACGCTTACTACGTCGTAGCTATAATGAAGATTTAACAGTAGTTTCCTTAGCAGGAGAAATCACAGCACCAGGAATGAAATATTTCTCCTATATTCCTCATGGATTAGTATTATCTTGGACTGATGATGGTAGTCCTGTGGGTGCTTTTGGGGGACAACTTTTGAAAACCGACGGTAAGCAGCTAAATTGCAATTTTGCTAGTGTGCGATTAATGCACCGCATGGTAAAACGGGAATCTAAGAATCAACTGAGATTTTTACCACTGCATTTAGCAATGGAAGGCTTTTTATCAATCTTCTTTGAGGGGCCTGATATTGCTTGGCGTGAATATTCTAAATATGCCCTTTCTCATGGTCTGGGTATTCGTATAGAAAGCTCTTTTAGGGGGCGTTATATTGCTGGACTTGAAGATGCTTTGCGAGTGTTTGAAATTCATTCTCAACAGGTGGGGGTATTGGTGTTTGTAGCAGAAGCATTGGCATCAGCTTTTGTAGTTCCTACACCAGAAGATTATCGGCTTTTACACAAGAGTTTATTAGAAGATTTTTATGGTGAACTATTGTATCAATATGCTTTACTTCACGAGACAACTTTTCCGATGAGTGTATCTTTAGATGAGTCAAAAATTAATGATTTAACAGCTTTGAGAGCAGCAGTAGAAAATATGCGTGCAGATTGGGCATCTTTTCAGGGGTTTATGGCAGAAGGACTGCTAGGACGTAGGTTGGTTTCTCAGAGGGTTTATACTGCTGGTTCATTTATATTACAGCGATTTATTACTGACCTCAACCCCAAAGAAGAGAATCATATTGGAGAAGCAATTATTCGAGAGAATGGTGAATTGGAGTATTTGAAAACTTACCGTTTATCAGGAATGCAGACTCGTCGAGTGTATTTGCTGAGTCAATTAGCGGAGCATAATTGGAATTTGGATGCTACAGCTAGTAAATTGGGCAATACACGAGAGGAATTTGTGCAACGTTTAGACAAGGTAGGTTTTGGTTATTTACTCAATGCAGAAGTAAGACAGGCAGCACTGAAGAAAGCCAAGGGTAAAAGGTGAACACTACGTAAGTAACAGCATATTCCATAAATTTGTGCTTTGTAAAGCTAACATCCGTGATGATTCCTAAATCACCTAATTCAGAAAATCCAGGGGCTGCAACTATTAAGGTAAGCGCTGTTGAAGTTCCTGAGTTGTCAGAGGAACAAGAGCGCGATCAGCCTAACGGCATTGCTCCGCTTACCGTCTACACCTAGAACGGAAAGTGGAGAGGGCATTCTATGAAGCTGGGAAAGCTTTGATGGAGTTGCGAGACAGGTGGCTATACCGTTCCACTCACCGGACATTTGAGGAATATTGCCAGGATAGGTTTGGTCACAGCCGCCGTCAGTCTTATTTATTGATGGATGCGGCTGATGTATTTGATAACTTGTTAGAAAAATGTGATCCATTGGTTATATGCACGTAAATAAATCCTTTAAACAACATCAACATCGTTCTTGCAAGAGATTGTTGCACAACGTTGTATAAAGAGTTTACAGATTTATCCAACAACGTATACAATGTTCACCCCCTTCAGAACCAAACAAGTGAACATATATGCAAGTCAATAAGGGAATAACAACCGAAGGAAGAGAAATTTGGATGGTTTTAAATGATGATTACTCTCCCGTAATTCCAATCTATGACTATCTGCGTTACTTAGAAAATAAAAATTACTCACCAAACACGATAAAAGCTTACGCTAGAAATCTGAAGCTTTATTGGGAGTTTCTGGAATCAAGAGAAATTGATTGGATTCAGATAACAATTTTGAAGCTATCCGAATTTATACATTGGTTAAAAACTTCCTCTTCAAAAATAATTAATTTATCTTCACCAAGGATGGGAAGAACAGAGAAGACTATTAATCATATATTAAAAACCGTTAAATCATTTTATGAATTTCAGACGAGATTGGGAGTTACTGAACCTATTAACTTCTACCAGGCTAAAAGAATAGATCCTTCTAAAATGAAGTACAAATCGGTGTTACATCATACACAAACAGGAATCATTAAAACCAATATTCTGAAATTGAAAGAACCTAGAACTTTCCCTGGATGCCTGACAAAAGAACAAGTACGTAAGTTGATTGATGCTTGTAACAATATTAGAGACAAATTTTTAATCTATCTACTGTACGAAACAGGGATGAGAATAGGAGAAGCATTAGGGCTAAGGCACGAAGATATTTTCTCCAAAGGAGTTAATGAAATTCATGTAACCTATAGAGATGATAATGCCAATCATGCTAGAGCCAAAACAGGAAGTAGAATAATTCATGTCTCTAAAGATTTAATGCGAATGTATTCAAACTATTTAGTAAATAATTATCCGGAAGTGGACAGCGATTATGTATTTGTCAATTGTTGGAAACATCCATTGGGAGAACCAATGACAAAATCCAATGTGGATAATTTATTTATTCGTCTAGCTACAAAAACAGGAATTAAAGCTTATCCCCATATTTTGAGACATACTCATGCTACAGAACTAATTAGAGCAAATTGGGATATGGCTTATGTACAAAAACGGCTAGGTCATTCTGATATCCAAACAACAATTAATACTTATGTTCATCTCACTGATGAAGATTTAGCCTTAAAATACCAAGAATATTTGGAGAATAAAAATCATGATTGAATCTGCACAAATCAAATCTTCATCATCTCCATCTCTTGAATTCAATCCAACTGAATTTTTTGCATCTGATATATGGACTGCTGAGAACTTAGGATTAAGAGTATCTCCAGGTAACATGGAGAGTAAGTTATATTTTCATCGCATCAAGCAACAATGGTTAAAAGATTTAGTGAAAAAATATATTTTTTATCGCAGCATCAATCTACAATTTTCCAGTCTTTGTAGAAATTTAAAAGCTCTCAAGAATTTTGGATTATTTTTAGCCAAGTTTTTGCCAGAATTAATCAATGCCAATCAAATTAATGAAAAAACTTTAACTGAATACTACATCTACTTAAAACAAAAAAAATTTAAACCGTCCCATTTAAAAAAGGAATTAATTACCCTAAAAGTGTTTCTAGATGTAGGTAATACTCAAGATTGGTTTAATGTTTCCTATAGATTCTTAAATGATTGGATAGCCACAGCAAATAGGGATATAAAAGTAATACCTCGGTTTATTCCTAATGATGTACTTCAACAGCTTAACCAGCATCTTGAAGCTTTACCAGAACCAGTTCAACGAATGGTGTTAGTGATCCAAGAATGTGGATTGAGGGTAAGTGAGCTTGTTGGTCTAAATTTTAATTGTTTACAGGAAGATGCTAAAGGAGGATGGTTTATTAAGTTTATACGGTGGAAGATGAAAAAAGAAGATATTATTCCTATTTCCAATGAACTAGCCGGAATAATTAAAGCACAACAAAACTACATCATTAAGGCACTAGGGCAGGATTACAAATACTTATTTTGCACAACTAGCAAGTATTTCAATAATGAAGATTTGGCAAATTTTAATCCTCAGCCAATAATCATGTTATCTCCAAGGTTTAATCAATATTTAAATTGGTTGGCTAAGAAGTTTGAAATTCGTGATAGCTCTCAAGAAATTTGGCATTTCCAAAGTCATCAGTTTCGTCATACTGTAGGAACTAAAATGATTAATAACAATGTTCCACATCATATTATTCAGCGATATTTAGGACATAGTTCGCCAGCTATGACTTCAGTATATGCTCGCATTATGGATTCTACTCTCAAACGAGAAATTAAAAATTATCATAGCAAAGTAGTGAATATTTCTGGACAAGTCATGGAATCAAAATTTCCCGAATTAGACAATGATACAGAACTGCAATGGATGAAAAAGCAAGTTTTAGGTGAAGTTTTAGCTCATGGTTATTGTGCTTTACCTGCACATTTAGACTGCTCTAAGGGTAATGCTTGTCTTCAGTGTGGTGATTTTCGTACTACCAAAGAGTTTTTAGATAAACACAAAGAACATCAAGAACGTACTCGTAAAGCCTTGGAAGTAGCAACCAACAACAACTGGAAGCGCCAAGTTCAAATTAATGAGGAAGTTCTGAGTAACTTAAACAAGATTATTAATGAGTTGGAGAAAGATTTATGAATGAGGCTAAAAATAAACGTTTAGCTGCTTTGAGTAATGCTGCTTTAGAGAAAAAACGTTTAGCTGCTGAGGCAACAGATAAAGCTATTAGAAGCTTAACTAGCTCCAATCAACCGATAACTGTAGCTAATGTAGCAAGATTAGCTGGAGTTTCTACGAGTTATATATACAAATATCCAGATTTAAGAGAAAGAATTAATTCACTGAGAACACAACAACATCCAATTAGATTGGCACAAAAGAAGTCAAAATAATCGCTCAATGCTCATTCAAGATCCAGTAATTAGAGAACGGGTTAAACAAATTTCTCAGGAGTTAATTGGTGGATATGAACCAGAAATTAGATGAAAAACAAGTACGCTTTCAAAGCGAAAATACATCAAATCGCTTAGGACACATAGCTTCCAATTTAGCCAGGCTGAGAACATTTTGTACTACTGCCTACCCTGAAGCGGTTGAAAGTGTTGCAGATGAAACTATGTCTTTTATCGAATGGACGGCCGCAGACATTAAACCGGAATATGCCGAAGAATTAGTTAACATTCAAGTTCAACTAGCACGATGGAAATTAAAGTTTGATAGTCTTTGGTCTGATGAGAGCAAACGCAGAAATATGTCTGAGCAAGCTAGTGTTTGGTCAGAGCGAGTATTAGATATGTCAGGTTTGTTGTCCGAATCTATTTAAAACTTTTGCACAAGGCATTAGATAGTGACACACTCCACACACTGATCTGAGTACCGTTTACCGTTTTAGTGGGAGGCTTACGGCGAAATAGCTAAAATAAGTCAACCGTTAATTTACCTTTCCTGGCAATTCCCCAAACTTTGGACTCCACCATCCTTTGGCTGTATTAAAGTAAGCCACATCCTTATGTTTTTTATCCTGACGAGATTTAGGATCTGAACACCGAAGCATTGTTTTCTGCTGCCCATCCTTAATATAAATATACTCCTCCAAAGGCTTTTGACATACAGGGCAAGGATGCGAAGTTATTTTGGCTGGAGGTTTTGATTCGCTTTCTTTGCTACGGGGTGCTTCCCAAGTCTTAGAGCGATCGCTCCAAAACAACACCACATTTTCACAACTACTGGTACATTTAAGGAAATACTTTTTCTTAATCTTAGTGCTGGGTATTTTAGACATCAAACTATTGCACTGAGGACAGTGAGTTTTGGAAGTTTCAAACTTACGCTCAAAAAAAGCTGTACCATTTGATGCACCTGCAACTAAGGTTTTAGCTTTGGAGAGTGCAGGTACAAAGTAGTCCTGATTCCAACCGCTTAGATATTGCTGCCAGCCCTGTTTTCCATCAGCGATCGCATCCAGTGCATCTTCCATTTTGGCTGTAAACTCAGCTTCCAGTAAATCAGGTAAAGCCTTCTGCAAAAACTCATCAACCTCTAAACCTAAAGTTGTGGGTTGCAGATTATCTTTTTTCAACTCTACATAAGCCCGTTTTTTAAGAGTGGCTACAGTGGGAGCATAGGTACTGGGGCGGCCAATGCCTTTGCGTTCCATTACTTGTACCAATTTTGGTTCGCTGTAACGTGGCGGCGGCTGGGTTTGCTTCTGCTCATGTCCCGCATTTTCCAAGGTTAGCGCAAGTCCTTGTTTTAAAGCAGGTAAATCTGAATCTTTGCTGAGATTATTCCAGTAACGAGCGTAACCGTAGAACTCAATTACTTGTCCTCTGGCCTGCCATAACAGGTTTCCTGACTGGGTGATTATTTGAGTTTTGCGGAGTTGGGCGGCTTTACATTGAGATGCGATCGCCCGTTTCCAAATCATTACGTACAGGTTAAATTCATCAGGTGGTAATTCCGCACGTAGTTCTACTGAAGGGCGAAACACATCTGTAGGACGGATAGCCTCATGTGCTTCTTGAGCCGACTTGCTGCTACGGTGTTTGGCTACCTGCTGCGGTACATTCTCCGGGTCGTTTTGTTCTAACCATTTACGGGCGCTGGTACAAAACTCAGGACTCAACATCACCGAGTCTGTCCGCATATATGTAATCAGCCCAGCCTCATATAGCTTTTGTGCCACCTGCATGGTTTTATCAGGGGAAAACCGCAGTTTGGAACCGGCTGCTTGCTGAAGGGTAGAAGTGGTGAATGGTGGTGGTGGTTGACGATTAACGGTTTTCCCTTCGATTTGGATAATTTTGTGAGGATGTTGCCGCGCTTGTTCAACTAACCGTGTCGCCTCAGCTTCAGATACAACACGTTTAGATTCTGGTTTTTCTTTGCTACCTGTAGCTGCATCATCATTAGTGTCAGTTTCTTGGTGCTGCGCTTCTGGGCGAGAATCAGTTGTCCCGTTGTAGAAAGCCCGAAATCCTTCAGCGTAATCTACAAAAACATTCCAGTAGTCCTGGGGGACAAAAGCTTGAATTTCTCTTTCTCGCTGGCAAATCAAATGTAGGGTGGCACTTTGGACTCTCCCAACACTTTTTGCACCGTTATTCAATGCCCAAACCAAGGGACTGCCTTTGTAGCCTACCAACTTGTCCAGACAGTCTCGGCACAGCCCCGCACCCACCAAGTTAAAATTGAGTTTTCTGGAGTTAGCGATCGCTGACCGAACCGCCGATGCCGTAATTTCCGTATAAATCACTCGTTTGGGTTCTTTCAATCCCAAAACTTCCTTGAGATGCCAAGCAATTGTCTCACCTTCTCGGTCTGGGTCTGTTGCTAAGACGACTTCATCAACCTGCTTAACTGCGGCTTTGAGTTTCTGGATAGTTTCTTTAGCTCGTTGATCACGAGGGATGTAGTGACATTTGATATTACTTCCATCAATGCTGAATCCCAGTGAATCATCACCATCGTTACTCAGTTCTCGGATATGACCACAACTGGCGCGGACGATCCAATCTGTACCCAGAATTTGACTGAGTTTTTTCACTTTACCAGGGGATTCAACTACAAGAAGATGCTTTGGCATGGCAGATGCGCTGTGATTACTTTATATTGAGTGTTTGATTATTGCTAAACAATTATTTACTGTATTTTAGTATAAGTGTACTATAATGGCGATTTTTTATTTTAAGGCTTAATGACTACTTAAACTATAATGTCCACTTTACCAAATCTCTCACAACAACAAGTTAACGCTACTCCCCAGTATGAAACTATTACAGGAGTAGTTGAGCGTCTGACCTTTCACTCGGAAGAATCCGGATACACTGTGGCGCGTCTGGTGCGTCACCGATCTAAAGATTTAACTACAATCGTCGGTAGTTTCGCCAACATTCAGCCAGGGCAGACACTTGAGTTAACAGGTTTTTGGCGTGAGCATCCGCAATATGGCCCACAGTTCCAAGTCACAAATTACAAAGAAACAAAACCAGCAACACTCACTGGGATTGAAAAATACTTGGGCAGTGGACTCATAAAAGGGGTTGGCCCAGTCACAGCCAAACGCATCGTTGCTCACTTTGGTTTAGAAACTCTAGAAATTATCGACAACCAAATCGACCGCCTCATTGAAGTTCAGGGTATTGCCAAAAAGCGAGTCAAGCTGATTAAGAACGCCTGGGAAACCCAGAAAGCCATCAAAGAGGTGATGATATTCCTGCAAAGCCACGGTGTTTCTACGACGTATGCAGTCAAAATTTACAAGCAGTACCAAGATAAGGCGATCGCAACAGTAACCAAAAACCCATACCAGTTGGCAACCGATATCTACGGGATTGGTTTTCTCACTGCTGATAAAATTGCTCGTAACCTGGGTGTACCCTCTGACTCCGAGTTCCGATACAGCGCCGGAATCATCCAGGCCCTGAGTGAAGCTGCTGAGGATGGTCACTGTTATCTGCCCCAGCCGGAATTAATTGAGAAAGTGAGCAAGTTACTAACAACAGATGATCATCAACCAACTGAGGATGCGATCACTGATATTATCAAACAGATGTCAGCTAGGGAGGAACTGATCAGAGAATTTGTTAGGGACAGCTACAAAGAGAAACTACTCCTGTGCTACAAACCGACATTCTTCCACACCGAACAAAATCTAGCACAATTGATATCCCGGAAATTACGCCAGCCAATTGTACAAGATATGCCCCGTGTTCGGGCTTGGATTGAGCACTTCACCGCTAGTCACAAGATTCAACTATCGCCACAACAGCAGCAAGCGGTAGAGAAAGCAGCTTACTCTCCAGTCATGGTTCTTACTGGTGGGCCAGGAGTTGGCAAGACCTTCACTACCCATACGATTGTCAGCTTGTGGAAGGCAATGGGCAAATCCATCGCCCTGGCTGCACCAACTGGGAGGGGTGCACAAAGATTAAGTGAGATGACAGGGCTGGAAGCTAAGACTATACATCGCTTGCTAGAATTTGACCCTCGTTCAATGGGCTTTAAGCGTGATCATGAAAATCCCCTGCCTTATACAGCTATCATCGCGGATGAAGCTTCGATGTTGGATCTATTCCTGGCACACTCCCTGGTAAAAGCAGTAGCTGGTAGAGCGCAACTATTACTTGTTGGTGATATTGACCAGCTGCCTTCAGTTGGCCCTGGTAAAGTGCTGGCTGATATGATTACATCGCTG
The DNA here is from genome assembly GCF_034931045.1 of Nodularia sp. UHCC 0506. Classification (NCBI taxonomy): domain Bacteria; kingdom Bacillati; phylum Cyanobacteriota; class Cyanophyceae; order Nostocales; family Nodulariaceae; genus Nodularia; species Nodularia sp. UHCC 0506. Next base: position 4,551 of record NZ_JAYGHH010000066.1, on the reverse strand, counting down.
CAAGTGCCAGTAGTCCGGCTAACGCAGGTATTCAGGCAAGCCCAGCAGAGCGCAATCATCACCGCCGCACATCAAATCAACCAAGGCGATTATCCAATGATGGAACCGATTTCGGACAATCCTGTGTCAGACTGTCTATGGCATGGTGGGGGTCATCAGCCAGAGCATGGGGTACAGGCAATCTGTGAGTTGGTGAGCGATTTCATCCCCCGGCTGGGCTTTAATCCCGCTACTGATATCCAGGTTCTTTGTCCAATGTCACGGGGATTGGTTGGAACTCGGAATTTGAATGCTGTATTGCAGCAGCTGATTAATTCTCCCGCACCAGAGAAAACCGAGATTAACCGGGGTGGGATGATTCTGCGGGTGGGCGATAGGGTAATTCAGCAGATGATGGCAATTGAGCAAAGAAGAAATGAACTCACCCAACAACTAAATCGAGAACCAACAATGCTCGAATTAGCTGTTGATGTTGAAAAAAGTGAAGCTGAGGTAGCTCAAATTCAAAAACTTGGTCAACGAGCCAAACAAAAGATGGTGACAGCAAATCTGCGCCTAGTGGTTTCCATTGCCAAAAAGTATCAGAAGCGCAATCTAGAATTTTTGGATTTACTGCAAGAAGGGGCAATAGGTTTACAAAGAGGGGTGGAAAAATTTGACCCCAATCGTGGCTACAAGTTATCAACTTATGTCTATTGGTGGATCACGCAGTCAATCACACGGGCGATCGCGGAAAAGTCCCGTACTGTTCGCTTGCCAATTCATATCACTGAACAACTCAACAAAATTAAAAAAGTACAGCGAGAACTGTTTCAGAAACTTGGTCGTCCGGCCAGTATTACAGAAATTGCTGAAACTTTAAACTTACAACCAAGACAGATTAGAGATTTTCTCAGCACCTCTCGTCAGCCAATTTCTTTAGATGTCAAGATCGGAGATAATCAAGACACAGAACTTAATGCACTTTTGCCAGATGGAGGCATATCTCCCAACGAGCATATCACCCAAGAACTTCTGCGCCAAGATTTGAATAGTTTATTAGCATCTCTCAAACCAACACAGCGTGAAGTATTAATTTTGCGCTTTGGATTAGAGAACGATCAAGAACTGACGTTGGCTCAAATTGGCGAGAAAATGAATGTCAGTCGAGAACGAGTTCGTCAAATCCAGCAGCAAGCAATCACTGTTCTACGTCGTCAACAACCTGAAATTGAACAATATTTATTTTCTTGAGCAAGAGGGATAATTCAGATGGGGATTCGTCCCCACCTGAACAAGAACTGGTTTATTACTATTCGGTTGTGCTTTTTATAGCGTATAATGTCTTTTAAAAACTATCATCTGCAAAGGTATCTATAGATGGGCTAAAGGTTTGAAGTGATGGGTGGAAATTTAATCTTGCTGGGTAATTATCTGTTTGTGATACTTCAATTTTAATTGTCTGCTGTTCTTTATCATCAAAAAGCAACTGGGTTTGATAATTTGTCCAGAACTGTTCACCTAGTTCATCTTCTAAATCAAAAAGCTGTTCTTCATCACCCCAGATATTCGACCAAAAAGTTATCTTATTAGCCCGAAAATGATTTTGGCCTTTTGTATCTCCAATTACAAAACATACGTCAATATTTAAATCAAACCCCAACTCATCAACTTCAGTTCCTGCTATCTGACAACTAACAACGATTAAGGTATCTGGATTGACATTCACTACCTGTTCTTGGCGTTTTAATAATTCTTGTAATACAAAGTCAGGTAACAATTTGGAACTTTCTTCAATAGCATTTTTTTGAGTTTCGGGCGAATAATGGTTTTTTAATACTTGCCTTATTGAATTCAACAGATATTCAGTTCCTAAATTGATAATTATCTTTTTATTTATGGTATTAATGGAACATCCTTGATTAAGATTAATATGTTTTTTAATTGCCATAATTCTCTAAAGTTGTGTTAATGTAAGCAGCTTATAACGGATTAATTTAATTGCGGTCAACTTGGACTTAAAAATCGCTATAAGTTACAGATATTGTGGAAAAAATTTTGTGGGAAACATCTAGACAAATGGATTTATTCCAAGCTATCATTTTACTTCGAGAGGTTAATTTTTACTCTAAATACAAAATATCATCCCCCCAGCTAATAATCAATATTACTACAAATCGAGTAAAAATCCAAGCTTATACTTAGACAGTCGCTTGAAATTTATTGAGTAAATCTGTGCGTCTAGCTTTATGTAACATTTCGATAATTGCTGTTTTAAGTTGATTTTTATTCCTGCCATAAGGAGCCTTCAAATCATTTTCAATAAACTCTTCTAATGTTAATTGGCTGGATATTTCCAGCCTGTAAATCATTAAATCTACTTGAGTTTTAGGCTGGGTTTGAGTTTGAGTAGTTTGTACTTGTGTTGCTTGTTCAGAAATAAAAGTACGAGAATCACGGTCATACCCCGAATAATTTGTCAATTGAGGCATAGGAAACCATTGATTGTAAGTTCCGTGAAAAATTGCTCTTTTTACAGGAGATTGGCGACATATTGCCTTAATTTCGTCAGAAGTTAAGCGTTTGTCGTTGGGAATAATGTGCGCTCTCAGGACTTGCTCTGATGCCGATATTTCGTTTTCAGCAACAATGACAATAGGCGTAAAAATTGACTTTTCTCCACCATCAAAGCCAATGCCTGAATTGTGAGCATTTTGAGAAATTCCCCAAATTTTGATTCCACGAGAATCACCAGAACTGCTATAACCAACCATCTTAGACTTGACCCAGTTCAAGGCTCCTTTGACATTAGTAAGGGTTTTATTCGTAGCTGCCATTTCATTAAATATTAGCAGCTTTAAGCCTGTACCCGCATCAAATTTGTCATAAGCTTGAAAGCACCTTTGAACCCATTCGTAAACCTGTACTGGATCGTGGGTGCAAATATTTAAACGAAATAGATAATCAACCTGTCCTTGAAAATATCCAGTTTCTTTGGGATCATCTTTGGGATCAATGAAAAATATTGTGCAGTTAGAATGAAGTTTTTTTACCCATTCCAGGGCATTGCTGACAAAATAATCCTTCCCTACTCCTGGCACACCAATGATTAAAGAATTTTTCAATACCTCTGCCATCTTTTTGGCTAGGTCTGGTATATCTTGTTGAAACGTGACTACATGAGTTTGGTTTGGGGGCATTGGGTTTTTCTCATTCGATTGAGCGCTCATGCCGAAGCCAGAACGAGATTGGAGAAGGCCATTCGGGTTATTGGAGATGGGATTATCCTTTAAAGATAAGGAAGAATGTGGATGAAAAAGTAATCCTTTGGGGCTAAACTTTTGCTGCATTTCCAAAAAGTTTAAGGCATCCGTGCTAGGACTATAGCTATTGTTTACTGCCCACTGCACTTGTTTGAGAACTTCTTCATCCCCTACTTGTTTGCGGAAGTCCCGAAAATCTTGTCCTTTGAGAACATGAGCAACGCAGCCGTATTCATTAATAGCAATCTCATTCCGATTAGTTTTTTGGGTGCGTTGCCACGCCGAATAAAAACTATAAGCAGCGACTAAAACCCCACTAGGAAGAAAACCAGTACCGGAAGCAACAAACAACCCCGCAATTATTCCTCCAATAATGATGAATTGGGAGTTATTGCTGTCCACTGATTGCGTGGCTATATTCTGCCATTCTTGGGGTGTGAGTTGGCGAGAATTAGGGTTGAATGCAGACATCATTTCAATTACCAAAAATGTAAAACACAACTAATCCGATCAAGGCACACACTACTATTTGCTTATTTTTTAGTCGTAATCCGCACCAAAAATGTAAAATTTTTTGACCTAAATTTGGCTGCCAAGGGGCTTTGACTTTCATCCTACCTCCGTGAATTAACCAATGGGCAAAGGGACAAAGCGGCAGAACATCACTTACTAATTTCTCGTTCCCCAAATTTGTGTAACCAATCCCGGTATGATGAATGGAATATCGGTAGTATTTTGATTTGTAGCGGCCAATCCGCATCCAGGGAAACATTGAGCATCGGTTGTGGCAAGCACGTAGCCAATCTTTGTGTTTTGCTCTCCACTCCTGAGAATTTATGTAGGAATGATATTGAGATGGAGTTAAAGATTCTTTCATAATTTTCATGTTTTAACGTGAATGAGCCGCCTTCATGTAGTAAGCTATTTCACCCAACCAAAACAAAAACCTGATAATTAACTCAACTCCGAATAAAGTTGCTAAAAGCAAGAACACGTTTGCCCAAATAATTTGGTTCCACTGCCCAGAGACTAAGATAAACATTAATCTGCCAAAACCACCATTTACAGGAGGATAAACAACGGTACAAATTAAGAAATCTACTGCGTAAACAAACAGTGAAAGAGTTCTGGCTTTGGTAATCGTTAGTGTAGGGAAGTTATTGTACCAACGCTTCAATGCTATCAAAGTCGGGTCATCACCATCACGTTCCGCAAACTTTTCTGAAGATTGCAACTCATTGATAATGGTTTTCATGAAAACGCGATCGCGCTTGAGAATGACTGGAAATACTTCAATGGTTTGGATAGC
>NZ_JAYGHH010000065.1:17306-25111 GCF_034931045.1 Nodularia sp. UHCC 0506 | reverse complement strand
AAGCTTGCGGGGATTTATTAAGCAGAAAGTCTCGACCCGATGAAAGAAGGGGCAAATGATATGGACGAGTTTCAGTCCCCTTGCGGGGATTTTTTAAGCGAAAAGGCTTTAATTTATTTACAGGAAAAACTTTACAAGGAGTTTCAGTCCCCTTGCGGGGATTTTTTAAGCGGAAAGTAAAGCAATTTGCATATTATGAAGTTCTGCAATGGATAGTTTCAGTCCCCTTGCGGGGATTTATTAAGCGGAAAGCTGAGTTTGTGCGCGATTTATTCCAGCTTCGTGTTTCAGTCCCCTTGCGGGGATTTATTAAGCGGAAAGGTAGTGCCTCCCTCCGCAAATGCGGCACTAGTAACGTTTCAGTCCCCTTGCGGGGATTTATTAAGCGGAAAGCAACTGCACGATTGAGAATGATTAAGTCAGCAAAGTTTCAGTCCCCTTGCGGGGATTTATTAAGCGGAAAGCTATAAATCAAGGGTTCACTTACAGAAGTTTCCTTCCGTTTCAGTCCCCTTGCGGGGATTTATTAAGCGGAAAGAACAGTGGAATATAGGCATACATCGGCAACTTAAAAGTTTCAGTCCCCTTGCGGGGATTTATTAAGCGGAAAGCAAGTAGATGCACTCATGGGTGCATATCCCATTGATATGTTTCAGTCCCCTTGCGGGGATTTATTAAGCGGAAAGCCGGGATGACTGTTTCGGCTTGGTGAGCCTTGATTGCAAAAGTTTCAGTCCCCTTGCGGGGATTTATTAAGCGGAAAGTCCGCCATCTGAAACATAGTCTACAAGGCGATTTTAGAGATAGTTTTGGCAAAGCTGATCTAGAAACCGTGTTTCAGGATGTGAAAAATTGCCAACTGAAACTTATGAAACGCTGTAATTATTGATTTGTCCAGGTTCTGGTGATTTGGCAAACCCCCCAGGGTTTTTGACCTCACTATAGGTCTGCCAAAATTTAAGCTACATCATCATAAGATGATTGTTTGTTCTTGTCGAGATATATTACTTGGCACTTGACTGGTTTAGCGATCGCCTGTCCAATTTGGTGTAAATTTGAACTGTACCAACGGGCATTTCTAAACCATCGGCGATCGCCTGGAAAAGTTCTCCCATTTCTCACCGTGCTAAGATTGTAGCCTAAGTTGCAGCTATTTTAACAGTTGTTAAGTAACCGACAGTTTAAAGTAATTTCTTCCAAAAGTTAGTAGGAAGTCGCATAAGCCATTTTTGACTTGACAATTGCCTGGACGATTTTCTCGCTAGATATTCTCGCCCCTGATAAATTCCGCGCTGTTGGCCCGACTTGCAAAGCTGCTAACCCACCCGTAATAAATAATTCACAACCAGACCACCGCAAATAATCATCCAAAACTGGCAAGCCGTTAACTATAGAAATTGGGTAAGTTTCTAAGACTTCAGTTAGTAGCGGTTCAGCCGTGACATCAAATTTATTGCCAGTACATAGCCATATTCGTTCACATTCAGACTCGCTGCCATTACTGCATTGCACTTGCCAATGATTCTCTAACCATTGGGATTTTTCAATCTGGCAATATTCATCCATGATCAAATTACCATGACGCACCGCCCGACGCAACTGCATAGCGATCGCCTGAGTCATCGAACCACCATTCCGGGCTTGCTGAATCATTTCCCAGCGCTTTTGGTAATCAGACTCAGCAAAAAAGGCTTTAAGATACTTTGGCCCTAACCAACCGGGTTCAGCATCAAATAACTTGGCTTGCAACTGTCGCCGAAATATCAACCGTACCTTAGCACCACGAGCTAAAGCCCCAATTGCCAAATGTCCACTAGTCAAACCACCACCGACAATTAATATCCTTTCCCCAGCCAATGATAGCTTACGTAAATCTACTTTATGAGCATGACATAATTTATCTAAAGGATACTTTGCGGTAATTTGACTTACCCAATCAGGTATCTGAATTTTACCGCTTCCAGTCGCCAGTACCACCCGCCTAGCTATGATAGAACGTCCATCATGTAACCACAACCGAAAACCTTGAGATAAAGGTTCAAGACGAATTATTTCAGCCTTAACAACCTGATTTTGTAAATCCCAGCGTTGAATCACATCTGCACACATATCTTCAAATAGCTGAGTTCCCGGTAAATCGTAGGGAGGAAATAACTCATCAGGGCGAGATTCAGCAAATTTCCGCAAAGCGAAAGGATTAGGATCAGGATGGTGTACGGCTGGCGATCGCAAATGTGGTATATCTAAAGCAGCAAATTGTTGTTGCCATCGACTCATCCATGTCCCACTGGGGTCAAACACCAAAAATCGTCCCCGCATAGTTTGGCGTTTTTGCAGCAGATGCGTTACCAAAGTTAAAGCATGAGGCCCAGCCCCGATAATAGCCAAGTCAATTTTACTGGGTAACTGTGATGGATGAATATCCATTAATAGAATCTAGCTAATTCATAACGATAATCGTTATCATTGTATCCCATTAACTTCAAATTGCCCAATTACTGCAACATACTTAAAACAAGTATTCAGCTAAACTGGTTTAAGCACTTCAGCGCTGACTACAAATACACAAAACTATTGTATTAACTTACCATCCCCAAGTGCCAGGACTACCTTTGAACGGCCCGACAATATCCTGCGTCACCCAACCACCGTAAAAGTTACCTGGTTGGGGTTGGACTTTTTCGCCATCGACGTAACAAGCATCCATGAGATGGGCATAAAAAGCTACATAATCTTTAAGAGATGCAAAAGTTGGTGTCGGGTTGGGATAGAACCAAGCTGCATTTTGTGCTTCTTTATCTCCCACGCGGATGGTGTAGTAACCAGCAGCCCCTTTCCATTCACAAAAACTAGATTTTGGCATCCGTATTAGGTGTTCCATTTTGATATCCGCAGGGGGAATGTAGTAACTCGGTGGATGGCTAGTTTCTAACATCCGCTTGGCGTTGTGGGTGTCAGCAATTGTGACTTCATTAAAGATAATTTGAATATGTTTGTTTGTATCTTCTAAGCGAGGGGGACGGGGGTAATCCCAAACTGATTCTTGTCCGGGAGCAGGGTTAATGCGTTGGGGAGATACCATGATCAATAAATATGAAAATTTTATTTTAAACAACGAACCGTCAACAAGCCAAGAATGCCAAGTCAATAGATAAATTAATCAGTAGGTAGTGATACTATGTAGGCTTATGATCTAAACGAGTTGCTTGCTCTAGAGCGGCTTTTTCTTTGGCTCTTTGGGCATAGGATTGTAATTGGGCGCGATCGCATCCTGTCAGAATAGTCAGATTTTCCCAACTCATCCCCCGCATCAGCATTTCTACACACCAAGTATGTTGGGCTTGCGCGATCGCTGGCGGTTGTCCTTGAGGGGTTAAAAATCCTTCTGTCCACCTTTGCCAATGTTGCCATAAATCTGATTCTGTCATAGCTTCACCCCCTTCGTTGAGAAACATGGCAGGTTGATGATCTTTACGACTTTTCAACCATTTTATTAGAGGATTGTTGCTATAGGAACCATAGCGTTTACCTAAAATCCACTGATTCACAGGTACTTGGCGGCGAAATTCTGGGGTACTAATTTGCAGGAAGTGGCCAGAAGCATCACAAATTTGGTGGTTTTGCTGCAAACTAACAATTTCCTTTGGAGATAAGCCAGCACCAAATAACACATAAGCCAAAGCATAATCTTGTGTTCCCAATTTCCTGGCTTGTTGCAAAATTTGGTGAACTAAACCCACAGGTAAATCCGCTACCTCCTCCACATTTTTCCGCATTGTTGCTGATGTTTCCGAAGATGACATTGCACCGTGTAAAAATAACTCTACTAAGTTCTCTAAAAAATCATCTCGATCTACCCACAGTTCGTTAAATTCACTGGTAAATTCAATTACCGCATACCCCAGGATCATCACATTTAGCAAACTCGCTAATTTTTCTGCGGGGAGATAGGTATTTAAATCTCCTTGCTGAATGACAGTGGCTAAATACTGGGCGACATAGCGATTAGCTTCGGTTAACCCACGTCCTAACGCCCGGCGATTTTCCATCGGGTACTGGTTAGCTTCACCCACCACAGACCGAACTAACTCCGGTATCCGTTCCAAGGCGTGTAAGCTGTCACTTGCATAATCTTTGAGTGCTTGGTAGATATCACCAGGAGGAGTAGCCCTCTGCACCAGCGACTCCCCTAAATTCTTAAAAGCTGCGGATTCTTCCAGCACAGACAATAACAGCCCATGCTTGTTCCCAAAATTTCGGAATAATGTAACTTCGTTGACCTCTGCTTTTTCAGCGATTTGGCGGGTTGTGGTGGCGCTAACTCCCTGGGCTGTAAATAATTCCAGTGCTGATTGAATCAGACGTTGGCGAGCTGAAATTGGTTGATCTGTCATAAGGAATAATGCAAGTGGTACTTGCATGAAAGTTACAGGTCTGTTAGCATGACAAATGTAAGTGATACTTGCTTTTCTTTACTGTAACTAACTACTGTGCAGAGTGGGCAGAATCCGACCGGGGTTGCGCCAAGAAATAGCAAATCGCTTCATCATCCATTAACAGGAATTGTTATGACCGCGAAGTTTCTGGCGTTCACTCCCGATATAGTAGATCCACCACGCATTAGGTGGGTGAACGTGGCATTTTTTGCTGCATTTCATGCCTTAGCTCTCCTCGCTCCTTGGTTTTTTTCTTGGCCAGCACTAGGTGTGCTAGTGTTTCTCCACTGGTTATTTGGGAGTATCGGCATTTGTTTAGGATATCATCGACTGTTGAGCCATAAAAGTTTTCAAGTTCCTAAGTGGTTAGAATATGCGATCGCCACAATTGGAGCGCTGGCTTTACAAGGAGGGCCAATTTTCTGGGTCGGTGGACACCGCCAGCATCACGCCCACACAGAAGATATCAATTTGGACCCATACTCCGCCCAACGAGGATTTTGGTGGAGTCATATGCTATGGATTTTTTACCCACGGTCTGAATTTTTTGATTATGAAATTTATCAAAAATATGCGCCTGATCTAGCACGACAGCCTTACTATCGCTGGCTAGATCGCTATTTCCTCCTCCTACAAATTCCCTTGGGGTTACTGCTGTATGTCTTAGGAGGTTGGTCTTTTGTGATTTACGGCACATTTTTGAGATCAGTCTTACTGTGGCATTCCACCTGGTTTGTTAACTCAGCATCACACCTTTGGGGTTATCGTACCTTTGATGCCGACGATGGCGCACGTAATCTTTGGTGGGTATCACTGGTCACTTACGGAGAAGGTTGGCACAATAACCATCACACTTATCCCCACATGGCAAAATCTGGATTGTCTTGGTGGGAGATTGATATAACTTGGTGGAGTATTAAACTTTTACAGACTCTCGGTTTAGCTAAAAAAGTAGTTTCTACTCCCCCTCACAGCGCCACAACCAAATAGATAGAATCTGAAAATATTACCAAAGAATCAACAACCGGAAAACCACGGATTTAACTGTGGTTAATGAGTTACAAGTTTTTCATGCCGACTGCTGATCGTGCCGTCGGCTTGATCAAAGATTTTCCATAGCAGATTTTAGATGATTCTTTAGTTAAGTTGCGGTATTGGTGAATTTTAAAAACGAACCACAGAGGCACAGAGAACACAGAGTCATGAGGCGGAGAGAGGTTTTGGAATTGGCAAGTTTTTTTGGAAGTTGCATTCAGTTTCAAGTTAGGCAAACATTTCGTGAATTAAATCGCTGTAATATTCTGTGACGACATGGCGTTTAATTTTGAGAGTTTGAGTCAACATTCCATTTTCTTGTGAAAACGGCTCAGAAATTAAGCGAAAGGGAATAATGCAATCATTAGAACTATATCCAGGCCTGTTACGAACTTCTCTATCTAGTTCTTGGCGAAATAAATTCTGAACAGGTTGGCTATCTAAGTTAAGTTGTAACCCCTGATTTTTAGCCCATTCCTCAAGGTTATCCCAATTGGGAACAATTAAGGCTCCAAGCGATCGCCTGTCTTGACCAACTACGACAATTTGATCTATATAATCACTACGCAGACAAGCATTTTCAATCGGTTCTGGCTCTACATTCTCTCCATTACTCAAAACAATGGTATCTTTTTCTCGCCCTGTCAACACTAAATCCTGCTGTGCTGTCAGAAAACCTAAATCTTCAGTATTAAACCAGCCTTTGGGATTAATAGCCTTGTTTGTGGCTTCTGGGTTGTGATAGTAACCCTGCATAATCTGAGTCCCCCGTGCTAAGACTAAACCTGTTTCTCCTTGGGGTAGAGTTTTGCGCGTTTTTGGGTCAACAATCCAAATTTCTGTTCCTGGTATTGGTATTCCGGCTGACCCCCGCAAATTATGTTCCGGTCGCCTGGTTGTCAAAGCTGCGGCTGTTTCGGTCAAACCATAGCCTACCAGCACATCTATACCAATAATTTCATAAAATGTTTCTAAGCTGGGACTGAGACTACCGCCACCACAAATAGTCTGTTTTAACTCTGCGCCTATTTGTTCACGGACTTTTTTGTAAATTAATCTATCAGCCAGTGCATGGATAGGCCAAAGTATGGATTTCTGGATTCTAGCCCTTTGGCGTTGCCACATAGAAGGGTTTTGTTGTTCTAAACTTAATCTATGCACAATTCGCCTAGCTCGAATATAGCGATCGCTTATACTGAAAAAATAGTTAATTAAACGCCGTTTTTGAGCAGATTCTTGGCGAAACTTTTTGTGTACTTCATCATGAATAGATTCTAATAACCGAGGTACAGAAACAAAGTAATCAGGTTTTTGGACTTTGAGATCCCGCTTAAAATGACGCAGATTTGTATAAATGAGAGTGCAACCTTGAGAAAACGCAAAATATTCAATCACCCGTTCATAAATATGCCAAGTCGGAAGAATACTCAACACGCGATTCCGACGGAGCGCTTTGCTATCACCCGCGTCTAACCGCACAACTACTGTTAAACTAGTCACTTGATGCCACAAATTTCCGTGACTGAGCATCGTTGCTTTCGGTTGACCAGTAGTTCCAGAAGTGTAAACCAAAGTTGCTAAACTTTCGCGGGTTTGCTCAACTGGTGAGAAAGTTTGATTACCCCCAATTTCCATAATCTGGGAAAAATTCAGCACCTCCAACCCCGGCTGTGTCTCCACCTCCTCATCTGAAAGTACAATAGCTAACTTAATTGGCAAATCATGTATTTGTTTAAGTAGCTTATTCAGAGTAGCTTGATTTTCTACTACCAAAGCAGTAGCTTCACTATTACGGAGAATATATATTAGTTCATCTTCAGAGGCTTGAGAACTACGCACCGCATCCACTGCCCCAACTGCCATAATACCTTGGTCAGCAATTAACCAACGCAGATTATTTTCGGAAAATAAACCAACCTTTGCCCTCACTGATACACCCAAAAACTGTAACCCCGCCGCAAACTGTTGAATTTGCTCCCACAACTGAATGTAAGTCAGACTTGCATTTGGCTTGACGTGGGGGTCGTGTATGGCTACAACATGACTAAACCGTTGAGCTGCTATTGACCAAACTTCTGGTAGAGTATTGACACTACTGTAATCAGCTTGCTCTTCTAACGTGAGACTAGAAGCACTAACAAAGGAAGGACTGTTCATTAAAGACCTCTAATAAACCGTGTCCCCTTGCACTACACCTTGATAAATATATTACTTGTTAATACCTTAGATAATAATCTGCCGAATGGGTGAGAACTACGAACTACGTAAAGCCTGCGGCATAGCTTCGCTTAGAGCGAAGCTCCTCTGAAAGAGGCATTACGAATTACGAACTAC
>NZ_JAYGHH010000065.1:0-17244 GCF_034931045.1 Nodularia sp. UHCC 0506 | reverse complement strand
CTACGAATTACGAATTACGAACTACGAACTACAAATTACGAATTACGAACTACGAATTACGAACTACGAATTACGAATTACGAACTAATTCCGCAACTCGCATTGCAGATGTGATAGCTCCTTCATGTAATCCGTCTCCAAGATAAGCTCCCGCATGATAGGTATTGTTTTCGCCATTGCTGCTGATAATTTCGTTTCTGTATTTGAAAGATTCTACTGTATATAGGGGTGTGTGGTGTGACTGTATGTGCAGAATTTTATCTTGCGCGATGAGATTATCTAAGTTAAAAGCCAAACTGTATTCAGGAGGTGATGTTATTCCACACAACTGGTTGAGGTAAGCGTTATATCCCCATCCTTGTTCTGTTTGGAAAAAATCAAATTCGCCAGGTTGTTTAATGCCGTATCTGGTATACATTGCAGTATCTGTATGTATAACTGTTTCCACTTGGTTTTTTTGCCATGCTGAAAATCTTTTAATTTCTGCATTTGTGGGGTCAGATAATAATTGCATTACCTGGTCAGGTGGGGTTGCTAAAACCACTTTGTCGAAAAGATGCGTCACTCCATCGGATAACTTGATTTGAACAGCATTGTTTTGTCTGCTAATTTCTGAAACTTTCATATTGAGCCACATATTCCCCTGAAAACGCGCTAAGATTTTTTCAATATAGGAATATACCCCACCTTTTATCCTTACCCACTTGACAAATATATAGTCTCGCAGAGTAGGAATTACCAATTCTAACGGACAATTATCAATTAACTCAAATGGCATAGAATAGCTATACATCAGCAATAGTTTTAACCAATCATTGCGGATGCACTGGTCGGGTAAATATTGGGAAATTGGCTGATTAACTAGATTTTCTCTGGGGATAGAATGGGTTTTCATCCATAATTTAGCAGAAGCAGCATAGAGAGTATTGAGTTTAAAATATGCAATTAAACGCTTTATTCCTGTCCAATTTTTTTGGATCATTAATGCTGACAGCAAACAACGACCATTTTGCAAAAATAACGCTGAACCAATATCAACTGCTTCTAACTCTACTTCTAGGTCTTGCATTAATTTGATAAAGTTGTGAAATGCACGGGGAAATTCTAGGACACCACATTCTAAAATTTGATTACAGTCTGATTGATTAGGTTTAACGTTTTTATTTAATGTCCGAATATGTCCACCTAAAATCGGTTGTTTTTCTAAAACTGTGACTTCATGACCATTTTTATTGAGCAGGTATGCTGTCACCATACCGCTAGATCCGCCTCCAATAATTGCTATTTTCATATCTCATTACTAAATGAATGAATAATCAAGAGAGGCTCAGATCCCCCATTTTTCTAAGAAGTCGGGGATCTATTTTATGTGCGCTATAATCATGATCCTTTTGGTAAAATTACATCTCCTGATAATTTTTGATATAAACTTGCTCCAGTCCAAAATGTTGGCGCAAATCCTGGATAGCCAGATGAAGCATTACAAAAGTAGAAGTTTTTTAAAGATGTTTTGTAATTGAGTCTACCAATACCCATATTGCGAGGTGTGAGATTGGAACCATAGGAATTTCCTTTGGGACACCAACAATATCTTTCATTGGTTGTAGGACTTCCAGTGATTTTAAAGTCAAGATGATTTCTAATATTCGGAATATAATGCCTTTCGACAACATCTAAAATGGCATCTAAAATCTCGTTTTTTTTCTGTCTATAAGCTTTGGCATCTGTATCTTTAAGCTGTTTAAAGTAATCATAATTAGCAACCGTCAGAAACTCGATAATTTGACATCCTTCTGGACAATCTGGGTGTTTTGTCATTAAAGATGGTGTTGTAATAGCAAAACTCGGCTGAGAAAAATCATTGTTTTCATACATCTGATAAAATGCTGCGTTTAAGTCTCGATGACTAGTATGAAAGACATTCCATTTTCCAAATCCGTAGTCACGCAAATCAATATCTTTAACAACGCAGTAAGCCATGAAATTTGACGGGGAATATTCATACTTAAGCTGCTGACGTACCTTTCTGGAAAACTTTTCTACTCCAATCATCTGAGCAGCTTTTTGAGGGTCTATATTGCAGATAATATTTTCGCCAGTGAATTCATTTCTTTGATGGGTGATTCTATCAATTGCCTTAACTTTAGTTACAGTTTTGTTAATGACTTGAAAATCAATGACTTCCTGATTTAGCAGAACTTTGCCGTCATTATCCTCAATTACCTTAACTAATGAATTGATGACATGATCAAAATGCTGTTCGGGGTAGAATGCACCTTGTTGATATCCAGTAAATAAAATTACCCAAGCGTAAAAAGAAAGTTGATCTGGAGGTAATAAAAAATCAGGCCATTGCAATGCTAACAGGGTTTGCGCTGCTTGCGGTAACTGGAATTTATTGAACACATCTTGTAGAGTACTGTTCAAATACAAGACAGCACTGGATACTTTACCCAGATTTGCGAATATTTCAGCCGGAATAATTGGCGGTGCTAACTTCTTGATTCCCTGACTGGTTTTTTGCACTTCCCAGACAAATTTACGTATCTGTTCAGCATCTTGAGAAAAAAGTTCAGATAATCGCCGGATTAATTCTGCGGGTTCGGAGGGAATATCTAATGAGTAACCCGGCATTCTCATGTGATCAAAACCGTGAGGATCATATCGAGTAAAGGTGACATCTTGATCCAAGTTGAGTTTTTTTAAGACACGATTTACTGTATGTCCTTCGCCACAATCCCAAACATAATGTAATTGGGCATTGAATTTATATTTTTTTGCCATCGTGAAGGTGTGACCAAATCCCCCCGGATGTTCATGGGCTTCCAATATTTGAACTTTATGGCCAGATTTTGCCATTAGTGAACCAAATACCAATGCTGACAAGCCACTACCTAAAATGAGATAATCTGTTTCCATGCGTATATCAACCGCTCAAGGTATCAGCGTGGATATGCAAAATGTTAATTTGGAAAACTGTGATTAATTTTATTTTACTCAACTATCAGGAAATATTCGCTCATGCCATACTTAAATTCTGCTAGTAATATTCGTGCTAAAGTCGCTGAATATACCAATGCTAAAACTTTGTGGATTGATACAGAAGTGGCTGATTATAAATCTCGCAATCCTCGACTGTCGCTGATTCAAGTATTAAATGATCCTACAGATATGAGTGGCAATGGGCAAAGTCCCACCTCCGGCGATCGCGTTGATCTTTTAGATGTGCTGGATCAACCTGATCTGGTGGCTGATTTTATTGAGCAAATCATGATCAATCCTGATATTGAGAAGGTATTTCACAATGCCAATTATGATGTAAAATTTCTGGGTAAAAAGAGAGCCAAAAATATTACTTGTACTTTAGAAATAGCTAAGAAAATACCCTACTACATCT
Source organism: Nodularia sp. UHCC 0506 (assembly GCF_034931045.1). Lineage (NCBI taxonomy): Bacteria > Bacillati > Cyanobacteriota > Cyanophyceae > Nostocales > Nodulariaceae > Nodularia > Nodularia sp. UHCC 0506. Next base: position 13,847 of record NZ_JAYGHH010000065.1, on the reverse strand, counting down.
TACCATTACCTAACTACCAACTGAAAACTTTAGCTACTGCACTGTGCAGATTTAATGATATTGACAAACAAGAACAAACCAGTGATTGGGGCAGGCGACCTTTAAGTAATGGGCAGATTGAATATGCTTATTTAGATTGTATTTATCTGGCTCAAGTACATTTGCGATTATTAGAATTACAAGTAGCAAGTAACCCAGATCCCAAAAGAGAAGATTTAACAACACTTGATGCCAGATACACAGAATTGTCAGAAAATTGGCAGTTGTTAAAGTCGGAATTTGAGCATCTGCAAGAACGGTTAAAAAAAGCTATGCAGGCTCAAAATGTGATGGAAACTTCTGTCTGTAAGTTAACTAGTCATGAACGTCAATCTCTAAAAGTGCCATTTACAGAATTAGTCAGACTGGTACAAAATCAAGATGTGAGTTTAGATTTTCCGATCACACTGACTCAAAAAATCCAAAAAGATTTAGGCGATAATTTGCAGCAATTGTCTGTAGATATTGACACAACTACATCATGGCGATTGTCTGCTAAAAACCAAGCAAATGATGATTTGCAGGAATAAAGCCACTAATTACTCAAATATTTTATTTAGATTGAGCAAATTTTATTTAGAAAATTTAATGTTAATTCAGCTTTTGATTTACAAATCCAATTTAGCAGAAAGTATAAGGAAAAACATAAAAATCTTAGCTAGTTGTTTAAAATATAATTCATATCAGAAATAGATGATTTAGTCTGGATAATTATACTTATGTTTCATACATAATCAAGGATTTTAATTTTCATTTAAGAAGAACGTTCACGAAGCGGGTACTACAAAGAAATCAGGCAAGAAGGGTAATCAATTTTGTGTTCAGCTACGAACTAAATTAAAAGCTAATTGTCATCCAGGTGTTATAACGATCTAAGGTAACTTATGAAACTGCGGCTATTTGATCAGGAACAGGTGAAAGTTAAGAGAATATTGACTATAGCTGTAGTTACTGCATTGAGTGCAATTATTAGCACTTCTTGTAGTCAGAACCAAGATGTATTAGTAACAGAAATTGGGATTAGTCCTCCTAACAGTCGCATAGCTCAAACATCGGCAGCTGGTAATCTTTATGTTCAGGGAAAGAATCAACACCTCAGAGGTGATTTGCAAGGGGCGATCGCTACCTACACTAAAGTTATTGAGGTCGATTCAAATTTTGCCCCAGCCTATAAAAGTCGGGGATTAGCTTACTTTGATGCAGGGGATAAGCAAAGAGCGATCGCTGATTACAATCAAGCTCTTAATCTTGCTCCTGACGATGCCGAAACCTACAATAATCGCGGAAATGCCCTCGCTTCTCTAGGCGATAACCAACGCGCGATCGCTGATTATGACGAAGCTATTCGCCTCGATTCTCGCTATGCTGAGGCCTATAATAATCGCGGAAATGCCCGTGCTGCTCTGGGTAACAATAACGAGGCGATCAATGACTTGAACCAAGCTATTAGCCTTGATTCTCGCTATGCTATTGCTTACAATAATCGGGGAAATGCCCGCGCTGCTCAAGGAGATCAACAGGGTGCGATCGCCGATTACAATCAAGCCATTCGCCTCAATTCCAGTTTTGGCCCCGCCTACAATAATCGTGGCAATATCCGTGCTGCTCAAGGTGACAGACAAGGTGCGCTCCAAGACTTACAACAAGCCGCAAGCATTTTTCAATCACAAAACAATAATGACTTATATCAACAAGTGATGAACAATATTAGAGAATTAGGGCAGTAGTGGTATTAGTTAACCCAATTGCCAATTTATTTACCTAATAAAAATTCAAATTCAGCTTGTAATGATGTGATTTCTGCCAACCTAGCAACTAGTATATTTTCATTGCCAGCATCAATTAATCGGGTTTTCCAATAATGAATACTCTCAGCGTTGTTTAACCAAAACTGCACGACAGTATCTATCACTTGTTCAGTATTCCAACCCAATTTCATTGGTAAGGGTTCCACAGTTTCTAACAAGGAATCTAACGTACATCTATGGGTACTTAGATATTCTACCCCTCCTCTGTTTGGTTGGTTTATAGTCTGTTGTTGTTGGCTAAAAAATTGCCAGGCAGGAGATACACCTACAATATCAAAAGTATATTTCATTCTCTTTCTCCCGATGATGAGTTAGTGGTGTGAAAAATCTTTATTCTGCTTTTAAATGGTTTGTTGTCAAAGACCTCTAAAGCTATCTAGAAAAACTATTTGTTTGCCGATGATATGGCAATATTTTTTTGGGAAAGATTAGCACTCTCACTCAGCGAGTGCTATAATTAATTTAGTTATTTATTGTATTATTAAAGATTTTTGGGGATTATTTAAGGGGGAAATTATATTTTTAATAATTTCTTAATAAATGCCAGAGGTGAATTAGCCGCTTTAGCTGCTGCTGGTTTGTGGGCGATCGCTTCGGTGGTATATGGCATTGTGGGGCAACATATTCCGCCGCTACGACTGAATTTGATCAAGGGGATAGTGGCGATCGCCTTGCTAATTTTGACTATTTTACTCACTGGCGAATCCTGGAGCATCTCCAACCCCATGACCATTTTGCTGCTGTGCTTGAGTGGAGTAATCGGCATTAGCTGGGGTGATACAGCTTTTTTGGGGGCAATTAATTATTTAGGCGCACGTCGTGTGTTACTGCTGAGTACCCTTGCACCTCCCATGACGGCGATCGCGGCCATGATTTGGTTACAAGAAAGTTTAAATCTAACGGCTTGGTGTGGAATTTTCATCACTATTCTGGGAGTGGCTTGGGTAGTCACAGAACGAGTTCCCGGCAACATTGATCATTCTTCCGCGCACCTATGGCGAGGTATCGGCTTGGGCTTATTAGCCGCGATCGCCAACGCCATTGCAACAATTATTTCTCGCGTCGCATTTACTACTGGCAGCATTACACCCCTGTGGGCTGCTTTATTGCGCTTAGGTGCAGCCGAATTGATTCTTTTCGGGTGGATGTTTTTACCTCAGAGTCAGGCACAAGCAACATCCTCTCCCCACGGGCAAACGAGGCGAATCATTTTTGCCGCTTGCTTTGCGGCTTTTTGTGGGACTTACTTGGGCATTTGGCTACAACAAACGGCAATTAAATTCACGTCGGCGGGAATTGCTTCAACCTTGTTACAGACTAGCCCCATATTTGTGATTCCTATTGCTATCTGTATTGGTGAAAAAGTGAGTTGGCGCGCGATCGCTGGGGTAATTATTGCCATTATTGGCATTGGATTGTTATTTTTTGCTTCAGTAGAGCCACTCCCCTAGACTTTATGGCAATTTGGCAGACAAAATTGCTCTGTTCAGGTTTTAATTGAGATATCAGTTGGGTCACTGAGACAAGCAGCTTCGATGAGTCTTAGAAATCCCACACAATTGCCAGTTGCTGATCTTCGCGCTGTGGAACGCTCCTAAATGGTTGATATAGGTAGTTCAGCACGAGATCACCGCTTCACTGCAACTGGCTAGAAATCAAACCAAAAACACATACTACCTTGAGACTGATACAGGAAAAACTTTACAGTTAACAGTTATTTTATTTGTGAATTAAATGATTTCTCCGGCTTGAGTTTTTTGATTAATTCCATATAGATATTAACCTCATTAACTTCTAAGTCATGCTCAATTCTAGTGACTCGCCAATTTTCCTTATTTAAATAAATTTCCTCTCCTACTCTGGGAGTAAATTGTAGATCATAGAATTTCTTCAGATAATCCTTTTGTTTTTCTTCCCATAATATTATTTTGGCTGTTTCTTGGCTCATTGTTTCTCCTGTGTTGCTACTCAATGAATGTCAGTAATTTAATGCCATGTATTATGGCAATTTTATCTTACTAATTCCATGTCATAACGTAGTCAAAACCACATTTTCAAAATTATAGCTGTATGCACTTAAATGAAGTACATCATAGTTCCTTCATCACTTACAACAGAGGGATTTGGGAATAGGGTTCTTGTATCTCATTCAACCGAGAACCGCTATAATATTGCTTCTTCAGTACCGATTATGCTAACTCTGCTTTCAATTGGCAGAATATTAATTTAACACCACAAGTACGATAGAACCATAATATTTTGGTAACAAAAATTGAATGCTACAATATTTTTAGGGTTTTGTTAGGAACATTTACTCTTGACAAGTAGATTCCTAACAAATGCTTGAAAATATGTTGGCTGTGTTTTTTAAGAATTGATTTAACGTTGTCTGCCGTACAACATTGTCCAGTAAAGCACACCATCACTACCTCGAACAGCGCTCACACCACTGTCCTGATAATTTGAATTCATAATATTAGCGCAATGTCCTGGACTTTTTAGCCATGCTTGGACTACTGCACTTGGAGATGTTTGACCAGCAGCCACATTCTCAGCAATAGCTCTCCATTCATACCCTGCTTGCTTGGCGCGTTGTCCCATAGAACTACCATTAGAACCGGTATGACTCATTTTTCTATTTCGAGCCATGTCTGAACTATGTACTTGTGCTGCACTATTGAGGCTACCATTTGCAGACAGTGAACCTGCGGCATTAAATCTCTGATTTCCACACATACGTCCCTGGGATCTAGCTTGATTCACTAATTGAATTACTTGGTTGGATACAGAAGATTGAGTTTGTTGTGCTTGTGCGACAGAATCACTTTTTTGCCAAACAGCATTACTCAATTCAGGTAATATAAATGATGCCGTTAAAGAGGAACACACTACTAGTCCAACAACAGATAGTTTGCTATTTTTTCCTGTAAATAATTTTGTTATTCTATACATTTTCAATTTTTCCTCAAGTGGTCGTTGTCTCCTGATGACACTGCCTGGGATATTGAGGACGACAAGGACTTCCCCAACAAACTTGGCCAGGTGGCATATCATTAAATACACTACTACGAGCGCCAATTACGGCATTAGAACCAATTTCTACTCCTGTCCCCACAAAACAATCTGCTGCTACCCAGACTCCATCGCCAATGGTAATGTTTCCTGTTTTCAAACCAAAGGCAGGGTCTTGAATATCATGGCTACCAGTACACAGATAAGTTTTCTGAGAAATTACGCAGTGTTCACCGATGTGAATCTCATCTAAACTATATAAAACTACGTCGTCACCAATCCAACTGTAGTCGCCAACGGTAACTTTCCACGGGTAGGTAAAACGGGCAGTAGGTCTAATTAATACGCTTTTGCCAATTTTAGCGCCAAAGAGTTGTAGTAGACGACAACGCAAACCACTGGCAAAATGAGGAGTCACAGGAAAAGCGATCGCCTGCACAAACCACCATAACAAAATATACCAACCGGGTCGCCCCCGATCAAACCAGGATTGGTCATACTTACGTAAATCTACAAAAGAGTCATTAGTCATTGGTCATTAGTCATTGGGAAATTACCGTCTTCTCTCTCCTGCTCAGAGAAATGGATCTTTTAAAAGACAGATAAATTATGATTTCTTATTAGTTGATAAAAAGCCTTGAATAGCAGCATTTAAGTAACCTATTTGCCCATAAGCGTAGACAAGGTTATCAAAGCGTTCTGCTGGATTGGAAAAATATTTTAATGCCTTGTATAAACCCCGAAAAAATCGCTCGCTACCCCGTTGCATCTGACGCATACCAGCTTTACCAGCAAGTTGTTCACGATAACACTCACTAATTCCTTGCCACCAGCCTCGATTTAAAAACCAGGAGCGTTTAAGACGTTCAGGAGCGACATTGTGCGCTACTAAAGCTTGAGGAAGGTATGCAACTTGCCAACCACGTTCCAGGGCAAATTCTGTCATTTGCAATTCTTCGTTGGATAATAAGTTTTTTCCGACTCGCCCCAACTGAGGATCAAAACCACCGATTTCTTCTAGAAAACTGCGGCGGAGAGAATAATTTAGGCCTCTAGGAGTTAAGCCTGGCTGCTGAATGTAAATCATTTTGTCGCCTAAATCGTATGCTCCTAAATTGCCAGCTAACCCTTGAGATAACCAGCTTGGTGGTTCGGTGTTGGGTGGCCATAAGAGGGTAACTTTACCGCCAGCGATCGCAAGTTTAGAGTTATTCTGATAGGCAGCAGACAAAACTTGCAGCCAGGAAACACTAGCTACGGCATCGTCATCTAAATAAGCCAAAATTTCTGCACTGGCAACCTTAGCTCCCGTATTTCGAGCTACAGATAAACCAATGGTAGGTTCAAAGACATATTTAACACGGGAATCACCCAGTCTTGCTTCTACCACTTCACGGGTGCGATCGCTTGACCCATTATCCACAACCACAACCTCAAAGTCGGCAGTAAAATCCTGTGCCAACAAACTATCAATCGCAGCACCTAAGTAAGTATCTCGATTGTGAGTACAGATGATGGCGGAAATTTGGTGATCTGGCATAAAAGGGATTTTAAATTTAATTATTTGTGATGGCAACCGCCAAGTTAGGACATTGTTGATTGCTGAAGCCTCGATGTAGGACGGGTTTATTAAAATTATTATTACTAATTGAGCATATCTGTAAACCCACCCCTACTTAGTTTATACTCAGCACTCAGAACTCCCTACTCAAGCCTGTTGAATGTTACTGTATAAAACTACCAGAGTTTCTGCTAATTGACTCAGGCGGGTTTCGAGATACTGTTTGCGCCCTAAGAGTTGGCGTAATTTTTGATGCCGTGCGATCGCCAGACTAACAATAGGTAATTGCTCTGATGGACAAGGACGTGACCAGACTTTACCAGCGTCATCCAAACCACAGAGGCTATAACCAGCACGAGCGGATTGCTCAGATATTTTCCCCGTAGTTGTACAAATTTCTTCCACATAGTCCATTAATTGGCTAACTTCCCCGTGGCGGAGTGTCGCAGATCCTCCCTGTTCTGGTTCTTTGAGATTAGATTCTAACCAGCCATTGACAATTGGCCCTTCTAAGTAAATATCTTGAATTTGCTGCAATATGGTTTGGAGTTCAGTCTGCCAACCGCCAATATGTTCCTGAATTTCTTGCAATATATTCATTGCTAACGCCGGATTAGCCCCGTGACGATGGCTACTGAATGTTGGATTTTTGAACTTAGGTAGGCTGGGTGCTTTGCCGCCAATCTCTTGAGCTGGGAAGGTTTGCACAGAGGTATAGTGAGGAAATAAATCCTGTTCGGCAGAATAATTACTTGGGGATTCTGTGCCTAGTTCTTCTCTTTGTTTTTCAGAGGATTTACTTACACTTGCTGGAGATTCCGTGGTTCCAACGCTAATCCGAAAGGAAAAAGACGACTTTAAAGAATCACCCGCTTCTGTGGGAAGAGTGCTACGATTCTCTAAATCATGTAAAGTTGCTTCAATACGTTTTAAACCTGTTTTCATAAAAATATCCTCAAATCTAGTACAGCACGGCTTGATCAGCCAACCAATTGAAACCAACGCAAAGCTTATACATATAGGCTGTTTGACTTTTGACTTCCGCCTTCCGGTAGTGTTGTACCCAATAGTGTTAAATAACTCTCAATGGAGTGGTTGAGTTTATCACTTTCGCCAATTTTGGCATAAATAATCATAATGGTGCTAACTTTAGCTTTGAAAAGTTATTACCAACAAATAATAGTCGTTATAGAAGGGTGCAGCTTTGGGCAAAGTCATCTTAGTTACAGGCCCGTCCAGGTCTGGTAAAAGTGAATGGGCAGAAAATCTGGCTATGCAGTCAGAAAAAATTGTGGTTTATGTGGCCACAGCGATTGAAAACCCAGAAGATGCGGAATGGCAACAGCGCATTCAAAAACATCAACAACGTCGCCCCTCAGATTGGTCTACACTTTCAGTCCCTAGAGAATTATCGGCTACTTTGGCTGATGCCAAGCCCAATACCTGCCTTTTGGTTGATTCTTTGGGTACTTGGGTAGCTAATCTTTTAGAACAAGATGAGGATACCTGGAAAAATACTCTGTCAGAGTTCTTAGAAACACTAGAACTAGTAGCGGCTGATATGGTATTTGTTGCAGAAGAAACAGGTTGGGGCGTAATTCCAGCTTATCCTTTGGGTCGCCAATTCCGCGATCGCTTGGGTTCTCTTATCCGCCAGTTAGGTGCTATTTGTGAACCTGTGTATTTAGTGACTGCTGGTCATGTTCTCAACCTCAGCGTTTTAGGGACACCATTACAGCGAAATTTAATTTAAAATTAAGTATTACAACTGAAAAATCTCCGGTAAAAACTTTAAAATCGTGATATGGCAACCACACAAGAAGTTAAAGAGTATCTTGCCTACTGGTTTCAGTTAGGTAAAAAAGTAGTAATTGGCAATGGTAAGGCAACCTATTTGCCTACACCAGTCCTGAAAGGCGATCGCTATAGTCAAGAATTTGAAGAGTGTTGGCAAACAATTCTCTCTGAGAACACAGGCGACTGTTACCTGGAGGGTACTTATGAAACCATTCGTGAACTACTAACACCAGCTTGGGAAGTCTCGGCTTGTGGCCGCTGTCAAATGCCAGTACCTATGAGAAACGTAGGGATGCCCGCTTTGTTATGTCCTTGCAATGATTTACCCGATTGGCCTAACACCGAATTACCAGCACCACGCAGCCCAATTAGTAACCAAGAGCAACTAATGGTAATCAGAGAACGGCTTCAAAATGCTCATAAATATTTTCACCACAAATAAATAATCTGACTTTTCACGGCATCTTCTACTAGGCACAGGAGTGTCAAATTACCGACCTTGCCATTCAGCTTTTTAATGAGTACAGTTGATACAGTGTCCAGTCACACATGATACCGAGTTTATACTTAAAGGCACTGTAATCAAGGCGACGTACTCAATCAGGATTCTTAAGTTATATCATGCAACAAAATGAGGATCAACAACGCCACATTGCGGATAAAAAATTTCAGAAATCTCTAGAGCATTTAGAGGATATCTTGCAAGAACGTTTTATCGGAGGTGAAGCACAACCAAAACTTGACCATATTTGTACAGATGAAGTCGAACTTATAGAAACTGTCACAGATATTAATTTAGCAGCATGGGAAGATGCCGTGGCTGATATTGAAGCGTATCTTGACAAAAAACTCAATAAATAGAATTTACCAACGACAAACAGGACTTACGCCACCCAAATTTGTCATTGCGACAGGAACATAGTGTAGGGAAGCAATCCCAGATTGTAATGACGTAACTACGTGAATTTTGCGTAAGTCCTCAAGAACTACGAACTACGAACTACGAATTACGAACTACGAATTACGAACTACGAATTACGAATTACGTTAGCGTAGCTCTCCCGAAGGGAGCATTACGAACTACGAATTACGAATTACGAACTACGAATTACGAATTACTAACTTTTTGCCTTTGCGCTTCATACAACATTAAAGCAGCTGCGATCGCCACATTCAAAGATTCAACTCCTGGACTCAAGGGTATTTTCACCTGATTGTCTGCCATGTTAGCTAAATCTGGCGACAAACCAGCCCCTTCATTACCCAATAAAATTAAACTCGGTTTTCGCCAATCCACATCCCAGTAAGTTAAATTTGCCGTGGGTAAGGTTGCTACTACTTGCATTCCCGCTTGCTGGCTTTGTGCTACTGTGGCTTTCAAATCTGCACTCACTGCTGTAGCGACGCGAAACCACTGTCCCGCAGAAGCCCGTAAAACTTTGGGGCTATCTACATCTACACTATCGTCACTCAGCCATAACCCCGTTGCACCAGTAGCCGCAGCCGTGCGAATTATCGTCCCTAAATTACCAGGATCTTGGATAGTTTCTAAAGCTAAGACTAAACCACTAAACGGTACTTGAGTTTGATGAATCAACCGTTGGGCAGTGGCAATTACACCATCTGGTTGAACTGTGGTGGCGATCGCCGCTAAAATTTCCTTACTAACGATTTCCACCCTGTCACTGTGGCTACAAGCCTCTTCCCAGAGTTCCGGGTGGGCTATTTGCCATTCTGGGGTACAACACACTGTCACCAGGGGATAATTCATCACACAAGCTTCTTGCAACAGGTGTGTTCCTTCCAGTAAACACAATTGCTGCTTGTGACGCTCTTTGGTAGAGTGCAGCTTGCGGATTTGTTTGACTAAAGAGTTTTGTAGACTTGTTAACACAATTAGGGGTTAAATATTTGGGATTAAACCCAAATTAATATGCGGAACCCGGGACTTGAACCCGGAAGCCTTGCGGCACTAGAACCTGAATCTAGCGCGTCTGCCATTCCGCCAGTTCCGCTTGTATCGATATTGATCGACAATTTCTTATTATTACTGAAATATTTATTTTTGTCAAGTGCGATAATAAAGCGATCGCTGACGGCGGGCTTTGCCCATCGCCAGATAATTCTGTTATATTTCTTGTCTTTGGATTTAGCTAAAATTGTTAAATCCTCATAAAGCTTGCTATAGTTGGTTTTCAGCCTTTAATTAATCCACAAACCCCAATTTATTTATACAAGATATAGGACAAAATGTAGACTAACCAACTCTTTACTGTAGAATCAAAACCAACTTCTAACCTATAAAATTACCTATTGTTTTTGGAGGTAGGCTTATTAATTCTTCTAGCAGCTTACCAGATGCCAAGCTTTCTCCTGAAGCAGACTCCTCAGTCTTGCAAATATGGGGTGGGCATCAATTACGAGGTCATGTAAAAATCAGTGGTGCTAAAAATTCAGCACTGGTCATCATGGCAGGCTCCTTGCTGTGTTCAGGTGATTGTCGCATCCGTAACGTCCCCTTATTGGCGGATGTAGAGCGGATGAGTCAGGTTTTGTCAGCTTTAGGTGTTCGCCTCACCAGACAAGGCGACATTTTAGATATCAACGCCAGCGAAATTACCACATCAAAAGCTCCCTACGAACTAGTTACCCAACTCCGGGCCAGTTTTTTTGCCATTGGCGCAATTTTAGCCAGGCTAGGAACCGCACAAATGCCATTACCCGGTGGTTGTGCCATCGGAGCCAGGCCAGTTGATTTGCACGTCCGAGGACTGCAAGCGATGGGCGCTGAAGTGCAAATTGAACATGGCATTTGTAATGCTTATGTTCCAGGTAGTAATGGCAGATTACAAGGAGCAAAAATCTATCTAGATAGCCCCAGTGTAGGCGCAACAGAAACTTTAATGATGGCCGCCACCCTCGCAGATGGTGAAACCATTATAGAGAACGCGGCACGGGAACCAGAAGTAGTTGATCTGGCAAATTTCTGTAACGCGATGGGAGCCAAGATTCAGGGTGCAGGTAGCAGTCAAATTACAATCGTGGGCGTACCAAAGTTACACTCTCTTGACTACAGCATCATCCCTGACCGTATTGAGGCGGGAACCTTCTTAGTGGCTGGAGCTATCACCCGTTCAGAAATTAGTCTGTCGCCAGTTTTACCAAACCATTTAATCCCAGTCATTGCTAAACTGCGAGAAATTGGTTTAACGATCATTGAGGATGCACCAGACTGCTTACGTATCCTGCCAGCAGAAACTCTCAGAGCTAGGGATATTGAAACCCTACCTCATCCGGGCTTTCCCACAGATATGCAAGCCCCATTTATGGCTTTATTGAGTGTGGCAGATGGAGACAGCCTGATTAACGAATCTGTCTTTGAAAATCGCCTACGTCATGCCTCCGAGTTGAATCGCTTGGGAGCAGACATTCGCGTTAAAGGCAATGCCGCCTTTGTCCGGGGAGTACCGATGTTATCGGGCGCACCAGTTATCGGTACAGATTTACGGGCATCAGCATCCTTAGTTTTAGCAGGACTGGCAGCTGAAGGACAAACCACATTTCAGGGATTACACCATCTTGACCGTGGCTATGATCGAATTGATCTGAAACTACAGCAACTAGGAGCGAAAATTCTCCGCGTTGGCGATGTGCCAGCAGATACGGAATTAACTTCTAGTAGTATTCCCCCAGCATCTGTTTCGACTTAGATACAGGACTGGGAAGAGAAGAAGAGGAACGGAAGCAGGGGGCAAGGTGTTAAACCTCTACTCCCCCACTCCCCTGCTTCTGATCTCTTTCTCCCCTCTCCCATACTCTCTCTCTTCTTACTCAGCACTCAGCACTCAGCACTGGTTATACTAAATATGGGAGGCTGTTGATATTTTGTTTTTCCAGCTTGCTATATCATGTCCTTGTTTAAAACTCCGCTCATCGGTTTAAAAGCTGACTCCTTTCGTCATCCATTAGACCTACAAGCCACCACATCTCTCAAGCAGATACCAGGTCTGGATATGATGGTGCGAAATTGGCTTGGTCCAATGGCAGAACAGGTTTTTTATGTAGAAAATATTGCCGCCAGTGTGCTAGTTGGTGAAAAACAACTGCCTGACTTATACAACTTATTGTTAGAAGCTTGCAAAATCCTGGATATAGAGCCTCCCCAGTTATATATCCGCCAACATCCGGCTCCTAATGCCTATACCTTTGCGATGCGGGGTAAGCAACCTTTTATTGTCATGCATACCTCCTTGGTTGATATGCTCACACCACAGGAAATACAGGCAGTAATTGCCCATGAATTAGGACATCTGAAATGTGACCATAGCGTTTATTTAACGCCTGTAAATATATTGGTGTTAGCAGCCTCAATTGTACCCAACGTTGGCACATTTCTGGCTCAAGCCATACAGTCACAATTATTAGAATGGGTACGCTGTGCTGAGTTTACCTGCGATCGCGCCGCATTGCTGGCCACCCAAGACCCCAAAGTAGTGATGTCGGTATTAATGAAGTTAGCCGGTGGTTCACCTATACTCGCACCTCAACTTAACTTAGATGCCTTTGTTGACCAAGCTCGTGCTTACGATGACATTAGTAAAACCGAACTAGGGGAAATGGTCAAAGAAGCTCGCACAGCCCAATTAAGTCATCCAGTTCCAGTCCTACGGGCTAGAGAAATTGACCGTTGGGCTGGCAGTACAGAATATCAATCTTTATTGCAAGGTGATTTTCTCAAGTCTACAAATAAAGTTGCCTCTCAAGGTAGATGGCGCAATTGGTAGCTTTGCCTTTATGTCTCTAGTAGCTTGCAATTATGTTTCTTTGGCGGAACAGGCATCTTGCCTGTTCTGGGCGGGCTAGATATCTGACCCCACTTGTATGACCGAAAGAGATCAACAAAATTTTTTATTTACTTGTTGCAAATTCACTAAATAGGCTATAATATTAAAGTTACACCCAAGGGCGGGTGGCGAAATTGGTAGACGCACCACACTCAAAATGTGGCGGCCTTGCGGTCATAGGAGTTCGATTCTCCTCCTGCCCACTTTAGATAGTCTTAAAACTATATGTTGGATTTGACATATATCATATCACCCACCTAAAAAACCAAAACCATGCAACTTAAAAGATGGGAGTCTCCCCGTAGAGAAGGGAGAAACGATAAAGGCAGAGGCGGTTCGGCAAGAAAGCGGCAACTCAAAAAACAAAGACAGATGTTACGCCAGAAGCTAAAACAAGGTAACGAACCAAACAACAACACAAATTATGGAAAGAGGGAAGAAAATATTCTCCCCTCTTTTTTTGTCGCCGATATACAAAGAAGTTGGCCTAGAGCGAGTTTACAGATCCAAAAAGCAGATGCAAATCAGCATTTAAATTACTTTTTCTAAATGTATGCTCAAGGTACTTGACATCACACCTGGATAATATGCTATAGTGATTCAAGTCAATCGATGGGGCGTAGCCAAGTGGTAAGGCAGCGGGTTTTGGTCCCGCCATCCCTAGGTTCGAATCCTAGCGCCCCAGCATACTAAGGAGTAGAATAATCTGCTCCTTCTTTTTTGTCTTTATAGGGAACAAGGAACAGTTTCAGCTATCTGTCATCCCCAAATTTTTTGATTTATTTC
>NZ_JAYGHH010000064.1:22055-25924 GCF_034931045.1 Nodularia sp. UHCC 0506 | reverse complement strand
TATAATCAGCACATTTTCATAATTTATGATTGCTTATGATATAATGTTTAGGTGTTAACTGTGGCGGGATGTAGCGCAGCTTGGTAGCGCACTTCGTTCGGGACGAAGGGGCCGCTGGTTCGAATCCAGTCATCCCGATTGTACATATTTTAAAAAATTAAATGTTTAAATCGCGCAAAGCTAGGCGAATTTGTTCTATACGTCTGCGGTTAACACCCAAGTCTGATTCTCCTATGCGAGATGCGGAACGGGTATGAATCACTGGCTCATCGGTAGGTAAATAAAACTCTACATCATCAACAAATTTAAAGATGCGGCTTTTAGACAGAGCATGAATGTAATTATCTGTTTGTTCTATCACCTCTGTGCGGGGAACAACACCAAGAACTTTGAGTAAAGTTTCTCTTGCTACATCACGATCTACATGATATGTAATGGGGTCAATGGCGTGTTTAGCATCAGCGTCTTGGCTGACGACACAGTTATCTGAAGCTGGACAAGAACTCAGATGACCATGATCAACGCCCAAACCAGATGACTCAGCCCAAGCAGCTGTAGGCAGTATTAAACCACTAATCAGAGTGAGAAAGATGATAAAAGTAATAATCCGAGGGAGTCGCTGTGTGAAGGCTGTGAGTAGATGGGACATGATAAATTTATTGTTTAAGACTTGAATAGCACTTTATCATTTTCTTTGATTTTGGGTAGGGGTGAGAGGATCTGACCTTTTTTGAATTCAAAATTCAAAATTCAAAATGCAAAATGAAGAAGAAATAAAATTTTGTAATTGATTAATTCTGGGTACAAGCCCCTGCCATAATCTTTGATTTGGCAGTCTTCAATCAGTGGTGGGTACAAGCCCCGACTGATTGTCTTTAATTTTGAATTAATAATTTTGAATTTTGAATTGATTTGACTGTTCATGATTTTTGATTGTGTGACTTAAAGCGACCTGCAATAAATTCTCGCTTCTGTAAATGTTTTGTTTTGCGTTTGGTAACTCGCGATCGCCACATTTTGAAACTAGATTCTTTCATTTGCTGGCGCATTAAAGCAATTACCTGTTTTTCTTGTAGCCCAAACTGAGCCTCAATAGCTTCCATTGGTGTTCTATCTTCCCAGGCCATTTCAATGATGCGGTCAATAGTTTGGGTATCAAAGTTTGGTAACTTCATACTTTTGCTAATAATTTATCAATGTCATCTACATCTATTTTAATGTAGCTTTCTTTCCTTAATTGGTTGTGCCGGATTCCCTGCATAAATAGTCATCGGTGACAATGATTTAGCCGCAACTCCACCTAAAGTTAGCACAGCACCTTTACCAACAGTAACACCAGGACCAATTACTGATTTAGCAGCAATCCAACTACTTTCTTGAATATCAATTGGGGCAATTTTCAACTCAAAGTGAGGGTGACTCCAATCATGATTACCTGTGCAGAGATACACACCTTGAGATATACAAGCATGACTTTCTATAGTTACATCAGCGAGGTTATCTATCCAAGTATCTTCACCAATCCAAACATAATTACCTACTGTTAACCGCCAAGGAAACTTTACCCGCACTCCTGGCTTAATGCGAACACCTTCACCAATACTAGCTCCAAAAATCCGTAATATCCCCACCTTCAATGATGAGATCGGTAGCCAAGAACTCTCAACTAAAGGAGACCCCAGAAAGTACCACAAAAGCTGTTTCCAATAGGGCGCGCCAGGGGTATAATTGCCCAATATGTATTTATCTAGCCGCATAAAATGGCTCACGAAAACGAGGGTGAAAGCTGGCTCCTGTACGACCTGACACAATCCACAATAGGGAACGCCCACTATCTCTAACGATGCGGACTATGGATTCTCTGGGTTTTGAGGACGGAATAGAGATGGGGGTAAAAGTTATTCCTTGGCTACCCAGAACTAAGGTGGCTATGGCTTTAGCTCTGGGCATATGATAGCTGGAGGTAATTAAATAGATATGCTGAATTTTCTGGGATTTAAAATCATCAACTAAGCTGGTAAAGTTGGTAACAGTGTCAATAGCACGGTAATCGAGGTGAAAGCGGTAGTTGGCAATATCTGCACTTGCAAATATTTCCAGGACTTGTTCTGGGCGACTACCACTAGAAACCCATATATCCAACTGGGGATGTTTTTGGGCAAATTGAGCAGTAAATTCTTCTCGTTTTGGATCGCCACCCAGGGTAAGAATTGCTTGGGGATGGGGGGACTGGTAAGAGGCGATCGCTAGTCGGATAGGAATGAAGCTGAGTAATGCTAAGAGAAAACCCGCTATAATTAGGAACCAATATTTTTTGTTCAGTTTCAACATTATATCAACTGAAATTAGGTTTAACTCTACATTATTATTATATAGTTTCCAGGATGAGCTAGATATCTAGTACCGCCATGAAATCAAAAGTCAAAAAGCTTATAAAATGGGCTTTTCATGGATTTTGAATGGTCTGTTTATTTACGCCGACTTGTACTAGGGATTTCACTGCAAAAAATAGTCAGCCATTATTTTAATTTTTCTGCTTCTATTAAATGTAGACTTAGAAGAACTTCTGCTAATACGCGCTGAAATGTATAGTACCAACCTTGCCAACCATCAAGAATGCCACCTTTGAGGATCAGACAATAAACAAAGATAACTAATGGTGCTAATGTTTTTTGTTTACGGATGCGATCGCCTAAACTGAGTTCACTGTTTGGTGTTTCTAGCAGTTTTTTGGTTTCAATCACCATGTAACGTTGTTGCGCCCATAGCCAACGATTTAAAGGCTTGCGATCGTCATGATGAATGTATGCTGAAAGTAATCGGGATTGACCCTCTACTGAAACCCGATGTGCGTGTCCATCATCTTGATAAATTGCCTTTTTCTTTTTGTACAATACCTTTCGGGGTGGAAGTAGAGTACCACGCAAAGGTTTACCAAAAACACAATATTTAAATCTAAAACTGTAGCTGTTTATATCTGTCTCTACTGGTAACGTCTGAATTTGGTGAATTAGCTCATCTGTCAAGATATAATCTGCATCTAGAGATAGAACCCATTCTGATGTAATTTTTGTCAACCCATAGTTACATTGACTAGCAAAAGAATCGAATTTCCGTTGAAAAACTTCAACTTGAGGGTAGGAAGATAAAATTTCTAAGGTTTCATCTGTACTATAACTGTCAATAACAACAATCTTCTTAGCCCAACTCAGTTTTTTCAGGGTACGTTCAATGTTAGGGGCTTCGTTGTAGGTCAGAATGAGAGGGGTAAGTTGTTCTAGAATCGATAACAAAATAGTGATGATCTCCCATTGTGGAGGTTGAGTGAAAGGCGATCGCAAACTCTTAACTTTCGCCTTGCGGTACGAGTCGCCAGGGTGAATACTTTTCAAACATCCTTTGAAGGGGTACTAGAACATAACATTGATTTCCAAACATAAGGAAAGCCCCCAGCAAAATTAAACTTTATATCTCCATAGCCTTCTGATTCGAGCAACTTAGTCAGAGTTGCCACAGAGAAAAACTTAATATGTCCGCCATCCCAGAGTGCAGTAAAGTGCCGATCCATTTTGCCAGAAAGCGCCAGTATGGTATTTTTAACATAGCCGTGATAAGGGGTAGTCAATATTAAACGACCATTAGGCTTGAGACATTTTTTAGCATTTTTCACTAATTCTTTGGGAATAAACAGATGCTCAACGACTTCAGCCGCGATGACAATATCAAAATTGTTGCCTATTTTGGTGTAGGGTAGATTGTAAATACTACCTTGAATAAATTCGCAGTTCGGAAAAGCCTTTGTAGCTAGTTGTACTCCTGATTCAGATTCTTCTACACCTACAACTTCATAACCATACTGTGCAATTATA
>NZ_JAYGHH010000064.1:12552-21950 GCF_034931045.1 Nodularia sp. UHCC 0506 | reverse complement strand
TATTACTCAAACTGCCATTACCGCAGCCAATATCTAATATCCGCAGTTTTGAATTATTTTCTCTTTGCAAAGATAATTTAGATATCATCCCTAGCAACGGTTGGACGAGATAGAAATGATGATGCGCTGAGTTACTATCTAGATAAGAATATTCATATTTTTTATCGCTTGACATCATGGTATGCTATTTCACCCCTGGTTGTATTTTTTGAGTTTAATACAAGTTACTTTTAAATACAATTTTTATATTCAGAATATTCAAATTTAAGAAATAATTATCTTATTAAAAACCAACAGTTTTTCAAAGAATTTAAATTGTTCCTTAGTAATTTTCCTTTCTTGATTTGCTTGCTGATTTTTCTGAATATGATCAGCATTAAACATACTAATTACAATTGCATAGGGTGAATAAACAGTTTGAAAATATGATAATAAAATTTCATACATATCTTCGTGGCAATTAATTTTTCTCCCGAAGATTGATTCCACTTCAGGACATAAGTTTTTAGCCATAATCTGTTCAAACATAAATGGAATAGTTGGCGAAATTCTAAAGGGAGAATGCATCACAATCTTGATATTTTTATCAGCTAAAGTCTTCAAATGGATCTGATTATGCTGACCAATAGATCCGCAAGCAATTTGCAGTAAATCCGGCTTAATATTTTTAGAAACAAAGAAATTATCTAGTAATTCTAGAGATGCATAAGTAGCAAATCCATAATTTCTGATCTTCCCAGATTTTTTTTGTGCTTCTAAAAATTCAATCACCTCTAAAATTTCATTGGATTCATTTTCAAAGTTATAACCGTGAAACAATATATTATCAATATAATCAGTACGCAGAGCTTTTAAGCTGGTATCTAAGCTGCTAATAGCATTTTGAACTGTAAAGTCTATTTTGGGTGCAACCTGACTAGCAGCAGATTTGACTATGGTTTGAGTTTGGGGAACACGACTCACAAAACTTCTAGCTAATGTCTTAGCTATTCTGATAAATTTATTGTTACGTGGAGTCTGTCCAAACTTAGTTGTGATTTCTACTGTTTCTCTAGATATTTTTTCCTGAATTAAGAATTTTCCTAAAAGTGCTTCCGCCTCACCCCAACCATAAGAACGGGCTATATCAAAATAGCTAATACCCGCTTCGTATGCTACTTTTAAAGCATAAAGACTATCTTGTTTACCAACTTTTCCTAATATAGAAGCACAACCAAAACCCAATTGAGTTTCTAACATATTAAAAATACCTCAGTTGTAACAATAATCGATCCTTTTCAATGGGCGGTAAAGCTTTATGGAAGCAAGAAGCATCTTCAAGAAAGCATTTACCTGCTTTTCCTTCAATTGTGATAATGTCATTTTGAGAGTAATTTTGAGTAATTAACTCTTCAGGCACACGCGCACTGCGTAAAAGCATAGACATCTTTTTATTCACATGACTTCCTTTCACTAACATATGTGCGCCACTTTTCTCATCTACATTAGTGAGGTAGAAAGAAATATAGAAGAAGTTGAATCCATGTATATCGTAATGGTAATCAATAGTTTGAAACTGTCTGCGTCTTTCTTCTAGAGATAAATTATCTGCAAAACTCCACCATAATTTGACATCACAGTTAGTGGGAAAGTAACCCAGATATTGGGATGCAATCTGTAATAAGTAACTATCATATCTAAGTTGGTATACCTCTTTTATTTCTAGAGGTTTGCCTACTTCAGCTGTGGCAATTTTATGATGTGGCTTTATTTTATCTTGATATTCACTGTATTGAAAAGATAAACCATTAGCAGATACAATCAGATTTTTAGTCTTAGCTGCTGATACTATAGATGTAACTGATTGTTGATTTAGCTCAAGTCCAGCATAGTATGAGTCATGACGAATATGACTAGATATTTCTTCTATATCAATATGAGAATTATTTAATATTTGGGTATCAAAATTTAAACTTGTGTCAATTTTATTTTTGCTGAAAAACAACTGCTTAATTCTTTTGAATTTAGAATAATACAGTCTGCATAAATAAAATCTGCCAAAAATATATCCAATCTTACCAGTTAATATCTTCCTGATAATAACGCGATAATCTAATTTAGGGTTATCAGATGTATATGCTAATTTAGCCTGAATCACGACTTGAAATATCCTCTATCTTGTTCACTTTTGAGGAGATGCACACAAAGGATTTAAACTCACATAGGAGCTTGAAAGGTAGTTTTATCCATAAATGTGGAGCATAGCCCGAAAATGTGGAGAACTAGCTTTGATTCTAGGATTAAATTAACTAGTTTTAAAAGAGTGTTGTTAAAGTCTCAATTCATACTAGTTATCGCGATGGTGAGTATTAAATTAAATTGAGGGCATGATTAATAATAACATCTTGTCAATTTTCAATTCTAACTCTTCTACTTCATATCTTCTTTCTTCTTGATCATGTTGTTTATCCTTGCATCTACCCAACTGTTCACGGATTACGAATCAAACTTATTTCTCTAGTGAAATTAGGTCTTGATAGACTGAAATCATTTTTGAGGCGATACTATCCCATGTATAATTATCTAGAATAAATTGACGAGCGCGATCGCCTGTTGCTTTTGCTTGGATAGGATCTTGCAAAAATTTTATTAAGGCATTGGCTATTTGGTCAGCATCAATATCAACTATACTAGCAGCACTAGCCGTCCCAGCTTCCGGAAAATTACAGCCAGTAGTGATGACACAGGGTAAACCAGTAGCCATCCCTTCTAATACTGACATACTAAAACCTTCAGAATAAGAAGGCGCAACATAGATGTTAGCTGCTGCTAAACTTGCATATTTTATATCACCTTTAAGCATTCCTGTAAAGGTGACACCATCCCTACACCCTGCTTCAATAAAGTAGCTTTCCGTCGTGGGCAAAAATCCTGTATTATCAGGACCAGCAACAATCAAGTGAGTTTCGGGAAATTTTTCATATACTTGAGCAAAAGCAGGGGCTAATAAATCTAATCCTTTTTTGGGATCAATACGTCCTAAAAATATAATTAATATTTTATTGCGAGTTTCAGGAAACTGTTGATAAAAAATATCTGAGCTAGGAAGAGATGCAAAATCTATACTATGAATGCCATTAGGCACGAAAACTAACGAAGTTTTTAAGCCAAGAGTCTTTATGTGTCTGGCTTCAGTAGAAGCTGTCATTTGCATAGCATTGGCTGTTTGGAGTGCAGGCTTTTCCACAAGAGTAAAGTATAGTTTTTTCTTCCAAGCTTTATAAGCCAATGCCCACGGTTCCATCATGCCGTGAGGAGTGGCAATATATGGAATTTTACGAAATTTGCAAGCCCAATGAGCAGCTAGAACTGGATAAGAAAAGATAGCATTAGTATGTACAATATTATAGTTAGTTACATTTTTAAATAACCATTTTGTCATCGAGCCAGTGAATTTGTAATCTAACAAATTTAAATAGGGAAAATACTGAATCCGATAATATTTTTTTATTGTCCATTGATTTAAAGGCACATCTAAATCTGTAGCACCATTTGCATTAGTAGCGATAATATCAACACTAATACCTAATTTAGCGATTGACTCTGCTAACTCCAGAACAATTTTGGTCGGGCCACCATAGACATTTCCCAATGCAGGGATAACCATTAAAACCTTCATATTTATATTTAATGCTGTGTTGAAGCGTATTCAACTGATTGAATTAATTGTTGGGCGAAGTAGTCAGGAGAAAAGTTTTGAATATGTTCTAATCCAGCTTGTCCCATTTTCTTTAAATTAATTTTTCCTGAACTCATTTTTACCATCAAATCAGTTAGCTGTTGAACATTTTCGGGGTCAAATCCAAAACCGTTAACTCCCTCAATGATTAAATCTTCATAGCAGCCACAGCGATGAGAAACCAATACTGGCAAACCTGCTGCCATTGCCTCATTTATGACTAATCCCCATTGTTCTTGAATACTGGCATGAATAAAACAGCTAGCATGGGCGAAGTAAGGTAACAGTTGCTCCTGTTGGAGAAAGCCAGGTAGATGAACGTAATCTTGAATTGCGTGATTGGCAATTTGTTTTTCTAGTTGTAAACGTAATTCACCATCACCACTGAGAACTAAATCCCAGGCATCACTGCCTATTATTTGACGATATTTAGCATAAGCTGAAAGTAAAAATGGTAAGTTTTTTTTCTTAACAAATCTATTAATAGCTAAAAAAAATGGTTTATCTAATGGACAAGATAAGCATTTAACATGATTAGGGCGAAAAACATCATTACCAACTACATCATAACCTAAAAAAATAGCATCTGAGGGCATTCCAAGTTTGACTAAATAACGTTTGTGTGGTTTTCCTCCTACTAAAGCAGCTTGATATTTTTGGACTAGCCATTGTTTGATTTTTTCTTTCCACCAAGAACGAGATTCATCATTCTCTGTAGTTTCGGATAACAGAATAGCAGGTTTATCATGCCAGAGACACCATAACAATGTCACAAGCATAGAAGGTCGGGCATAACCGGCAATTGCTACGGCATCTGGAGAAGTTTGATTTAAAACAGAGATTAATTTGCGAAATAAATGAATGCAGTTGACCTTTTCTAAGGGAATATCGTCAATCACAGAATGAATTTTTCCAGGAAATTTGTCAAGTTGTGTTTCCCAGGGATATTCTACTTCCGAACGGGCTAATTCAATGCCAAAAACATTACATCCTTTAGATTTACCAGACTGATAGACAGATGCAAGTCTAGCAATATGATAAGGACCATAATTAGCAAATAAGATGGCTATTTTTAGGTCATTGTGAGTATCATTCATGGTGCAAATAATAAGCCTGATTAGCAGTTTTAGGTATTCGGCGACGCTCAAGTTGTTCTAAATAGCGGACAATAAAATAGCCAAAAATCATCGGCCAAAGGACAAGCAGAGAAATATCCCTTCCTAAGTTTGGTGTCATTCCTAAACCTACTAAGAATAATGCTAGACGTAGAACTGATGCTCTTTGCTTCCATAGTCGCGCTAAAAAAGCAGCCCAAAGAGACATTAAAATACCGGGTGCTACTGGTCCGAACCAAGGGCCAAAATTCATGATTCCACGTCCAATAAATCCTGCTGCAATTGTTGCCTGAATTCCACTGCTGGGGTTTCGGAGAAGATTATATTCGTGTCCTAAAAGAGGTTTATTTGGCCAAATAAATCTAGGGATGACATTCAGGGCTTCAGCTAAGTAGTCTATCCCATATTGTAAAGTTAACTGCCCTTCTTCGTAAAATTTGTTGATATAAAATAATTCTTCAGCCATATTTAAACCAAGATGCTTAACATCGGAGTTTAAAGTAGCAGCGCCTTCAAAATAAGCATCAATACCCGTATTACGAAAATTAATTACGATTAACATTAAGTAGTTAATTACAGCAAATAATCCTGCTGAAATAATTGCTTTCATCCACCACTTATGACGAGAGGTCAAAAGATATGTCATATATGCAGGCATAGCTACAGCTATAAAAGCATTTCGTGTACCAGAAAGATAGAAAGAAGGCCAGCTGATAATAATCAGTATTAAATTGATAACCTTAGCCTGAAGTCTACGTTGGAAGAAAAGCAGCACCCCAAACATTGCACATATTAAGGTGTAAATATACCCAGCAGCAGAAACAATGAAGTCAGTTTGTCCTCCTATTGCACCACGACCCCAAAGTTTAGACGACCAGCGGCCACCTTGAGGAAATAAAGCTTGGAAGAAATTCCAGTCTAAGCGACTCACACCATAAATGAGTAGCAGTATCCACATCACTAGTAATATTTGCAATAGTCGATGAGGATTCAATGTAAACCAATTAAAGGCAGTGACTTTAGATGAATATTTTCCTATGGTACGGGTAAAGTTGGGAAGTAGGCAACGGAATACAACCAAAAAAATGCAGATTTGATAGTACCCTTGCTCTAAAATCAAATGATTGAATATGACTAAGCGTTCAGGAGTATAGAATACTTCTGTGAAGTACCACATCCCTGTGGTTAGATAAATCATCAAAGCAGGTATAGCCCAACTCCGATAGATTTTACTTGCTGCTTCTACAAATAAAAACAACAATAGTACAGCCGCAATGTAATAACTAAAAGGAATTTCGAGGTTTGGAGGCATGGTTAGAGTTTGATTAGATGTTCTGCAAGAGTTTTGAGTGTAAATTTGTTGGTGATTTGAGAGTTTCCTGCTCAGGTTACAAGAGTTCGTGGATAATCAAGACAAAACTGTAGTATATTAGCGATCGCTTCACTCGTTCCAGATATCGCTCTAGTATTTATTTCAGGAAATAACATCACCAAATAATGTTTATATGTTAGCTAAAATCTCTAATAATCTTTTTTTATAAGCATCTAGGGTAAATTCATTAGCTCTTTGTCGCGCATTTTTAGACATCTCAATGCGTAATTCTGGGTTAACAGCTAATAATTCTAACTTGTCTGAGATTGCGTCATGATTACGAATCGGAACAATAAAACCCTCTTTACCATCTCTGATTACACTCCCTGCATTGGGAGTACAAATTACAGGTAGTCCTGCTGCTAGTGCTTCATAGACCACTGTTGCTGAACCTTCACAAATAGAAGGAAGGAGAAAAACATCTGCCCAAGCATAATGATTAAGGATTTCTGAACGGGGAACAGTATCTGTTAGTTCAACATGAGAAGCTAGAACAGATTTCATTTCCGGCTGAATAGCTAAGGGACCAACCATGCGAAATGTCGCTAATCCTTGTAATTTTTGGGCAGCTGCTAAAACATAGGGCGATCCTTTTCGTAATCCTACTCCACCAATAGTTAAAACTCGCAAAAGTCCAGTATGGGGTAAATGTTCTGGAAGCAGGAAACGCGAATCAACTCCATAGGGAAGTATTTTGCACCGTTGTGCCGCCCCCCCACAGGCAATGATTCCCTCCCTGACAAATTCTGAGCCACAAAGGATAATATCGGCTGTTGACCATTCTTCTTTTTCCCTGGCTGATAATTCCAATAAAAAAGGGTCTTCTTCTAAAGGCGATTCCCAATCAGGGAAAGCTTGATATTCTTCATGTAATAACTGATACTCAATTGCTTTTGGGGCAATAGTTTGTTCTGTGACTGTGGTTAATCCCTGTTGCCGAGCGCTTTGCAATACTTCTAGCCCAGCCGTGTTAAAAGTATAGATGCCTGATGCCCGACAAAATCCTTGCTTGAGGATAAGTTGACAGAAGGTTTGACCAGCCCATAAAAATGCTTGAGTAGTTTCTGATGGCGATCGTGCTTGACGAAGTTTTCGAGCATATTCAAGACCGAAACTATTAAAAGCTGTGATGCTATCAGTAGGTATCCCTTCAGGTACTCGCCCCAGGAGTCGTTTGAGGCTAGACGGTTGTAGAGATTGGGGAATTGCGTGAATAAGCTTTGTCCAGCCTTTGACAGCACAAATATCTGTATATAAATGTTGAAGTAAACTAGCTTGATGTAGTATACGGGGAACAGCATAGTGCATTCTGGCCCCCAGTAAGGCTACCAACCATTTTTCTGAAGTTTCTTTCATTGAATTATTTATAACCAAAAACAGGCTGGCTCGCCATTTTGGGATTGATTGAGCTTGATGGCAGTTTAATCAAACTCAGAAGTGTTTATTGGCAGAGAAAAAACTACTAATAACTAACATGATTACTCTTGTATCTTTTGTAATTCACAAGTTGTGGCTTGCATAAAGTTTGAGTTTAGAAAATTATCACAGGAAGGCCAATTGAGTGAATAACAGACCTAAATTGATCTCTAATACTTAACTTTTGAGCCGAACCAATATTTTTTATATTCAGGTAGTTTTCACCATTGCTCATTTTTTATGTTGCTGTAATGCTATGGGAATTGCATATTTTTCTCTTGCTCCTATTTGGCAATAGATCCAATTAGACATTATATTAAAATCAAAGTAGCCAAGGAAAATAATTTAGCTGATAAGTTAGATTATGTGATCTTTCTCCAATTACTTTGGCGGGATTACCTGCAACAATCGAATAGGGAGAAACCGAACGTGAAACCACTGAACCAGCCCCCACTACAGCACCTTCTCCTATATTAACACCTGGTAAAATTATCACACGATATGCAATCCAGGCGCGATCGCCAATAATCACATCCCCACCTTGATCAGCAAAGTCTGGCGACTGAGGATTATGACCCAATGTGAGGATACTAGCTTCAGGACCAATAGAAACATCAGAACCCGTTTGAATTTTGTAATGGCGACCATCTAATAAACAGCCAAAATTAATCACATTGCGATCGCCTAAATATACTTTTCTCCCATTTAAAAATTTACATCCCATCTGGATAGCAGTACCAGTACCTACTTGTGCTAGATACGCTTTGAGATAGGCTGTGCGGATTTTACGAGATGGTAAACTACTAATAATTTGATTGTAGCTATAGCTGAGAATGCTACCCACAATAATTTTAGGGTTCATGATGTTTCACAATTTAAGCATAAGAATTCAACCTCCTCCTCCCCAAAATTGTTGACAAATAATTTCAGCATTTTTATCCCAAGAATTATCCTGTTCGTACTGTTCCCATTGAGGTGAATCAATCCCATTTAACCATTGCTGGATACCATCACGGATAGCTTGCCAATTATCTGGTTTTACAAATACTCCTAGTTTATATTTCTGAACCACTGTTTTTAAATTACCTTCTCCGGCGGAAGCAATACAAGGCCGTTGATAATTTACGGCAACATTGAGAACACTACTAGCAGATTTAAAATTGGCATTATATGTTAACAAAACGGCATCGCAAGCATTAAACAGATCACCAACTTGCTGTTCAGGTAGAAAATCAATTAGCCAACGACATCGTTTAGCGATGCCAAGACTCTGGGCTAAATTTTGATAATAAGTTACAGGTCGTTGCGTCGAAGCAGAAACTTTTCCTGCGATCACTAGATAAACATCGGGAAAGTTGGTGATCGCCTTTAATGCCAGATCCAGATTTTTGCCATCTCGAATATGGCCAAAAGACACTAGTATCTTGGCCTGTTGGGGAAGATTTAATTCTGCCCTAACTTTTTCTCGGCTATTCTGAGATTTGGGAAAATAATAAAGACCAATCGGGATAACGGTAGTGTGCAGTTGGGGCATTGGTTTTTCTGTATCTAGCTCGATAGCTTCATGAACAAAAGCTTCTTTTAGAAACGAGTACCCACAAGCAATTGACCACCGATGCCACCACAATGGACCAACAACATAATTTCTTACTGGGTCATGAACAACTGATCCAAAGGTTACACCCTCTTTTGCTAGTTTACGCAAGGGGTCAACCCAAAGAGGGGCTAAATATTCTGCATAAGAACCGAATAAAACATACTCAAAACCTTCGTTTTG
>NZ_JAYGHH010000064.1:5005-12522 GCF_034931045.1 Nodularia sp. UHCC 0506 | reverse complement strand
TAATTTTAGCCAATTTAGCGTAATTTTGCAGCATATTAGCAGCTAAGACTGCTTTTCGCACTAAGGCTAAGGGGAAATTAAATGCACCTGTAGAGACTAAACTTTGCTTTATTGTATATAGGTCTGTCTTCTCTTTTTTGTAGGCTGGAGAAGTCAATAAGGTAACTTTAATGCCCCTACGTCCTAGAGCTTGTGCTTGTTCATGGGCATAGTCTGCTAGTCCCCCTGACCATGCGGGTGAGAAATAAAGTAAGCGAAGCAAAAAATAACTCCTATCAATATTGCTTAATAAATAAAGTTAAATTTACTAGAAAGTAAGGTGTTTTTTCACTGCCAGAGTATCTTTTGATGTTTCGATGCATAAATATCCATTTTCTGAAAGCATAGCTCTTGATGCTGCCATTTCATCTTTATTAAGATGAAGGCTCTCAAAGTGAATAATACTAGGTGAAAAACCAAAATCGAGAACCATACGAATCACTTGATAATCATATCCTTCTACATCTACTTGCAGAATATCAATATCAGTAATTTCATATTTTTTAACTAAACTTGACAGCGAAATACCGCTTACTTTAATTTTCTCGATTTCAGAAAATCCATGTCCATTAAGAACATCTAATTTAAGGCTGGTTTTTTGAGAACCATCTTCGCTGACAGGGGAATACATAAAAATTTCATCGTCACAATCTGTAAGGGCAGAATTTTCACATTTTATTCCAGAATAAGCAGAGTAATTAGATACTAGTTTTTTAAAAACATTAGATAATGGTTCAATACAAATTCCTTCAATCTGAGAACTGTATTTATTAATCATTGGATTTAGAGGATCATTTGTTAAACCATCTGATGCTCCTACTTGTAGAAAAAAAACTTTGTTTTTAGTATTATGTAATAATGCTGGCACTGCCATTGAAAGTAAGTTCAGATTAGATTGGGGAATCCTATACCTTCTCATAATATGAAAGCCATAATAATGTAAAAAATTATTTACAAATTCAACGATTTTCCTGTTCATAATTTATTTAAATCCCAATTTTCTTATCATTGTATGTTGAATCTAATGCAAAATCTAACTTTACTTGATCAGAAATATGATGCCCTAGAATGAAAATTTTCAATTGCTCTCTAAATTTGGCCTTCAATGTTGACCGAAATTCATCAGAACTATTGTCATCATGCTGTAACACATACATTAAACTTTTAAAAGGAACAGTTTTTAGAGGTGATTTTTTTTTAAAAAAATATTCTTCCATTTGAGAATGAGAGAGGAAACACCAAGGTATTAATTTAAGAGATTCATCATTTACGGTGTCAATTTTGGGCATATGATTAGCATGAATTATAGTAGTAGAACCACATATTTTATCCAATTTTTTTCTGGGAATTACTCTTTTTGCTTTGCTAAAATACTCATATCCAGCTTTAAGAATATATCCATGAGGATTACAATCCGCCAAAATATATTTACTTAAATCTTTGTGGATTAAATCATCTGCATCTAAAACCATAAAGTATTGAATATTTTTGGATTCAAGGAAGCAATATCCTTCGGCTATTTTTCTGTATTTGTCAATTATCCTATCAAAATCAGAATATTTAGAATAACTACCACCTTTTTTTAGCGGAGGAATCTCAAATTCAGTATGTATAAAATTAATCAGATCATGCCTCAAAGCAGATAAATGAGGCCGATCATGTCCAACAACAACAGCATGATAATTTTGTGATGATTGGTTCTGAAGTGATAGAAGGGTATTATGTAATAGATTAGATGTAATTTCCCAAGATCTACTCACTTTTTTAGCTTTAAGCGGAATAATAATACCTAAAGACACCACTTTCTCCTTGAATTCATGTACTCTAACCAATACATTCTAAACCTTTTTAGCTTTAAGCGGAATAATAATACCTAAAGACACCACTTTCTCCTTGAATTCATGTACTCTAACCAACACATTCTAAACCTTTACCAGTTTAGGGTTGACAGTTTTCTATTAATGTGACGAGCCAAAAAATAGCATTTATTTATTACTAATGAGCTTTGCTCTAATGAGAATAATTTCTCTAAACTGCTTAACTGAAAAATGCGATTGGGCTTTAAGGACTGAATCTTGTGCCTGTGCATTGAGTTCTCGGTAATGACTCGCTGCGTAGTGAATAGCCTGAGCAAGACTCACATGATCTTCATTCTTGCATTTCACTAAAGCCCCAAATTCAGCTGCTTGTTCTGCTAAGGTAGTGCCATCAGTTGCAATCACCGCAATGCCATTAACCATCGCCTCAATAACAACCCTAGACACGCGCAGACAATAGGAAGAAAAGCGATAGGGCAAAAGCATCACGTCGGTTTGGTTAAGGTAGAAGGGGTACTCACCAGGTTGAAAATACTGTGTTAACCAAGTTACATTGATACTATCAGATAGTAAAGCCCTTTCTTCTTCAAATCCCTCCAAGCATTGCAAATTAAACTGGATATCCAAATCAGAATCAAGCTTATTAAACTCTGATATAGCCCGATACAGGATGTCATTACCCTTTTCATGCCGTGCTGCACCATAGGAACCCATGACTAATTTTCCTTCAGGTGATGATTGCTCTAAGAAATTGTTACTTAAAGGTTCAACGGGATGGGGAAAATAGGTAAATGGTAAACCACTGAGTTGGGTTAAGGCTTTTTGCATGGGGTAAGTTTCAACCCCTAATATAACCTGTCTACTCTGGACTTCAGCAGTTAAGATTTTCAATAAAAATCTGAGTAACCGTGTGGTGAGGGAATTTGACCATGTATAGTTTCCCGTGGCTAAATCATAATTTACGGGAGCATTAGGAAAAAACAGAATAACTCGCGTTTGCGTTGCAAGTAAATAACGTTTGATTAACCAAGTCCAACCTAATAAATGATGGACAAGGACTGTAGCCACAAAGATAACATCATAGGTGTTTTTTTGTGACAAAAATCGTTTCATCGCTCTCACCGTTTGCCAAGCGTGAACAGGAAGCCGTATGTAACGAATGAGGGGGTTAGCGCCATCACTCATGCGATGCCAAATAGAATGAGGAAGCACGGGTAGGGCTTTAAGATGTTCTAAAATGAAAGGCTGCGCTTCTCTATCAGCCAAAATAGTTACTTCGTCGCCTAGTTGCTGCAATCCTCGCCAGAAGGTACTAATATATTCAAACCAATGACCTTTTTGATCTCGCAGCGCATCTTCGACAATTAGCCATTTTAATTGCTGGTCGTTCATGATCAACTGATTTTTAATCCTATAGCTCTAATTAAGGTATATTCCATCTCAGAAGGAAAACAAGATTGATAAGGACGAATCCATCGACTTCCTGTATTATGCCAACGTAAACGTATCATACCTCTTCTAAAGTAGCTAAACAAATACCAAACAAATGAGGGGTAAAAGTTCCACATCTCTTTAATTTTATTCATGTCTACTATTGAAAATGAAGGGAATTGTTGCATAGAATTCCACAATTTCCAGGCATCTAATCCCAAATTTAAACGAACAATATACTTAAGATTAGGAGAGTAATTATTAATAATTTGGCAAAATTCCGGATAAGTAGAGACACGATCTTGTAAACGACGTAAATCAGACGTTCCCGACTCAGTTAATTTTTGATAAGAGTGTAATCGATAAAGAGTCAAACATTCCGGCACAAAAGCAATTTTTGGTATTAGTGAAAACAAGCGAACCATAAAATCGCCATCTTCCCAAACTAATAAATCAGTCCTAAAAGGCTCAATTTTGCTTAAAAAGTGTCTGCGAAATAAGCAGGTTTGTAAAACTATTGACCATCCACTTAAAAACCATTCTAAAATACTGAGAGCTTGGGGAAGGGGTTGTTTTTGCAGAACATGATCTTGAAACGCAACAGATTTATTTTCAATATAAACTTTTGCCCAGGGACTATAAGCCATATCAGCTTGATTTTGCTCTAACGCTGCAACTTGTACTTCCAGCTTGTTATGACTTGCCAAATCATCACTATCCATAAACTGGATATAGTCCCCCGTTGCAACTGCTAATCCTGCATTACGAGCTGCACCTGGTCCTTTATTTTCTTGTTGAATTAAAGTTACTCGTGACCCAAAAGAGCGAATTACGTCCACTGAACCGTCCGTTGAACCATCATCGACAACAATGATCTCGTGGGGAGGTAGGGACTGACCCAACATATTTTGGATAGTTTCACCGACAAGATTTTCTCGATTAAAGTTAGGGATAATTACCGATATAGTTGGCATATGGTATGTTAATCGCTCTAAAAAAATTTTGCTTTAAAGAAAGATAGCATCCTTGATTTTTGGATACGAAGAAAATTTATCAGACCAAGCCATCCCTGTATACGAAGAACAGCAAATGCTGGATGTACCCATTCAATAATGCTTGGTTGTACTGATATGAGATTAAAATCTAGTTTCTCTCCATCTCGCTTGCGACTTAACCACCAAAATATCTGAGAACCGGGAAACGCAAATACCACTTTACATCGGCACAAGAGTTCTATATCAATCACCATTGCAACCCCATTCTCAAATGCTCCATTGGGTTTGAAATGAAGAGCTGATCTTCCTTGTGATCTCACTATATCCTGAACGCCTACAGTTCCCAATTTGCACAATTCGTGCTTGAGGCGTTCTAGGTAAACCTGGCTATCAGTCGCAATGAAGAAGTAATCACTTTTGTTGATCTTAATTAATTTTTGTATGGTACGAAGGTAGTCACGGGGAGAGGGAATCGCTTTCTCGATAACTTTGTCAGTACCGCGACAGTGCATTCCAATCACAGATTTTTGGTTTCCGAAAATTTCTTTCCAAATTGCATCTGCTGATGCTTTAATTTTTGGCTGTGGCTGAAAATAATAAGCAAATATATCATTACATTCTTTGATATATTGATCTTCGCTAATAATTATTCCCTGTGCTGAGGCGATAGAGCGGGCTAAATCACTAGATAGATATTGATAAATAATACAGAGATCACTAGCTACAATATCATCATGCTCATAGCTTGTTAAATGCAAATTTTGGCAGGATGCCAGAGCAGAAGCTTGTGCATCAAGAATTTCAACATCAATTGTTTTGCCAGAGGCAATAGGTTCCCAAACTTTAGGGTAAATGGATGTTCTGCCTGCAAGAGTTGGAAGTACATGATCTTCAGGTGCTTGAAATAGTCTTGAATAAGTATTTCCACCAAGAGCTTTATCAGTATACAGGCAAGAATGACCCCACCAGATGTAAGGAGTTTTTCCCAACTTCTTAGCCAGCCAAATACTATTAACCGTTGACTGTATCAATGCTCCCAAGCCGAAATACCATCCCAGAATAATAATAATACCCCTATCTTTGAAATCGGCTTCTAAAGAATTTGCTTCTTGAATATAATAGTTCATTTAAGGTAGGTTAGTAGTTAACTTGAGTTGAGAATAAGCTGGAACAGACGAAAGCGATAAACAAAGCTTAAGCCTTCGGCTATCGCGGACTACCTCAAGGTATTCACCAATAACAGGATTTTTCTACGCGGTTTGCTGTTTGAGCTACTTCATGGCTGAGTGGTCGAATCCAGAAAGAATTTATACAACACCTATGCCATTCCTGTTCTAGATGACGATTACCATAAATTCCAAATAAAAGCTGAAGATGACCACCTAAGTGGATTCCTATTTTCCCGGATCTTTTAGCGAGCGCCGCTAAGGGCAAACCTAATCCACCACAACCGAATAAAGCTACATCATATTGGTCAGTTGTCAAAATTGTTGCAATTTCATTGTAAACATCCCACCAATTCAATAAACAGTTGTCATCAATTAAGTAAGGAAATTTATAAAAAGTAATTTGTGAATTTATTAACCATTGACGGGAAGGCCATATATCAAGTAGTTTAGGAATTTGATGTTGAATTGAATCTTGAAAAGGACTAATAATAAGAATCCGTTTTGTGTCTAAAGCATCAATCCAATGGATTGGAAACTGCATTGTTGGGGCAAGAATTTCACCCTCACAAAGACTTGGTTTATGATTACATTGATTGATTAAAACTGCTTCATAATTGGTACACCATACTGCCCAATGGTCAATATAACTTAACAAATCAAAAGCTAGTTGACCATACTGTTGGTAAGAATGACGAGAGCGAGGACGTATTCCAGCATTTGTTACTCCACTGATAGTGTCATCAAATGATGTTTTCCATCTTCCAAAAGGATAACAGGGAATAGTAATATTTTGAGACCAGAGAATAATTTTAGCTTCAACACTTCCAACCCTAGCTACACACATAGGAAGTTGATTCTCAATACTTTTAAGAATCTCTTTATAAACTGTATCTGGTGAATTTAAAGGAGTTTTTTCCCAAAATTCACCAGATGGTTTGGATGTTAGTTTACGTTTTAATTTAGAACGCCACTGGTGCAAATAAGTTGTAAAAGGTGGATACATTTTTCTTACTAAAAAGGATGAAAATTTATCGTAAAAACCACAAACAGATATTTTAGATAGAATTTGACCTCAGAAAATAAGCATTACCAATCGCAAATGCAATAATTTTGTAGCCATAATTTTTGAGATATTTAAAAATATTGCTAGAATCTACATTTGATATATTAAATCCAGTCATTTCAACTATTATCAAGGTAGGTTGATAAATATCTAGATTAATGGATGAAAGTACCTCAAAATCATGACCTTCTACATCTATCGAGAGTAACCCAAATTGTTTAGGCGCTTGATATTTATCTAAGACTTCATTGAGTGAGATAGGTGTTATCTTCTTTTGGCTTACAATTTTACTATATTTTTTCCACTCTTCAATGTGTTGTTGATTTACAGAAGATACACCAGAATCACTAAACTCTGTGAAAGTGATTTTATCCTTAGAATTAGATACAACAGCACATACACTTGTATCATTAGGGCGTAGTTTTTTGAATTTATTAATCAAAAGTTCATTACCATCTATACATAATCCCTTCCACCCTCGTTTATATAAATCGAAAGTATTGGAATATTGTATAGGTTCATTACATCCAACTTCCACATAATACTGTGAGGAAAAATCAGCTTTTTCCCATTTACCATAGATATTAATAATAGCGTGTATAATTCTATCTTCTCCTGTTTGAGAATAGCTATGTATCAAATTAGAATCAAACAGTTTAGTTAATATATCTAGGAATAAAAATCGAGTTGCATTCAGTAAATTAAACTGCTGGAGATAATTTGTAGCTAATTTTTGGATTGTCTTTATTTTTGCCATAATTTTGTTTTTTTTGATAGAACTTAAATCATAAAATCAGGTGACTTTGAATTATTTTTTATATACATTTTACTAATGTTTTAGTGTTTTCCAGAATTTTAGTCACATTTTTGTTTGTTCCTAAGACTATACATCCCTTTTTTGCTCCAGTTTCTTGATCGGATTTGCAATTAGGAAAAAACATAGAAACAGAATTTGCTAATGGCTGTAAATACTCTAAAGTTAATTGTTTCGCTGCCCCATAAT
>NZ_JAYGHH010000064.1:0-4898 GCF_034931045.1 Nodularia sp. UHCC 0506 | reverse complement strand
CCCATAATCATCAAATTTATAGCCTTTATCACCAACGACTTCAAAATCATCAACCATGATAACTGCATGGATTTTATGATCGAGAATAATCTTACACTCTTCCAGAAGAGGTAAATCTTGACCCCAATGAGCATCAAGGTAAAAGAAAATAGGAACATCCTGAAATTTGATATCTTTGAGAAGACGCATTAAAAACAATCTACTATCACCAAATGAAAGATTAACTAGCTTGTTATTCCAGAATCTTGCTCTACAATATCCGAAGGTTCTTTCATGTCCTTCCACCGTATAGATCGGTAATCGGCTTATATTTGACATATATTCGGTAGTGCTTCCATGAAATGTTCCAGTCTCAAAAATTGCATTAAAACTAAACTGGTCAACTAGCTCAGAAAATATCTTGCATCGGAAATCCTGACCATTAAAAGCTCCTTCAAAAGCTCCTCCCCAAGATTTTTTCCACTCAGGATATCGGTAGAAGTCAATGATACCTAAATTTTGATCGCCAAGCATTTTACGGATTATTTTTTTCATTTTTTGTGTTGTCGTAACTTTTTAAAATTGATGATTTTGTAAGAACCTTTTTTCGGACTTTTTCCGTTAAATCTCTCTAGCAATGTGCCATCAAATTTATCTGACCTTAGCTGTGGCAAGAAACATCAACACGCCTTAACCAAAAACTAGCTGGCCAGTTTTGATTAGGATCGTAAGAATTAAAGGCAGTTGACAGTTTATCTGTATGGTAAAGATGCATATAACTACCTGCCCATAACACTTCAAAAGCAGAATTAAAACTCAAAAAAGCCTGCAAAATATACTGCTCATTCCAAAAGCGATGCCAGTCTTTAATCCACTGCTTAGGATATTCAGCAGGAAGAAATATATCATGAACATGAATAATCACACCTGGTGCTAAACATGGTAAGATTTTGAGGATTTCATAGTGAACATCGCTACCAACTTTACAAACATGAGATGAATCAATGAAAAGAATATCACCACTCTCCAATGAAGCAAAATGTTCTAAGGAAACTTCCTGGACAGGTTGCTCTAATAGTTCAATCGTAATTGGTAGTTTATGTTGTAAGAACTCTGGTGGGTAAGGTTCGATTGCTGTAAAACAGCCCTGATATCCTTCACTAATATTTTTCGCTAGTGCCTCTACTGCTAGTAATGATGAATATCCAGAGCCAATTTCAATGATCTGACGTGGACGAAAATAACGTACCATGCAGTATAAAATCTCAGCATCTACAGTTTCAAATGAAACATTTCCGAGATAGAATTGGGAGTTATTAGGTTTCCTGTCAGTGAAAACGTTATATTCATTATAATATTTTTCTTGAAATATCTTTAAAAACTGTAATTGCTGAACTTCATTCCATTCAATACCTCCTAAATTGGGAGAAATATCATCCCAAATATTATTTAATAATTCTTTCGTATCTGGCAAGGGACTATAAAAGCTAATTGGTTTTATATGATAACCTTGTGATTGCCACAGGTCAAAATATTTTGGATCAAAAGCAAAACGTCTTAAAAAATTAGCAATACCAATAGCTATTAAATCACGCAGTTTTTGTTTAATCATAGAGGTTGATAGTGTTGAATTTTATTTATATTTGAGGAATTTTTGTTTCTTTGTTAAATTGGGTAATATTGTTAGCAATTGCTTGATTATAGGCCGCTTCAAACCTTGTCACTATCTTAGACCAAAGAAACTCACGAGCAACACGATAAGCATTTTTTCCGATTTTTACAGATAGGTCAGAATCATTAAGTAATTTGAGCATAGCACTACTTAACTCTTGAACATCCAGGTTAACTTGATGACCTTCTGCATAGGCTTGACCTATCAATAAGGCTGCTTCTTGCTCACCCAATAATTCTTCTAACACAGGGAGTTTTCTAGCAATAATAGGCTTACTATAAAGCCCAGCTTCCATATAAACTAGCCCAAAAGA
Source organism: Nodularia sp. UHCC 0506 (assembly GCF_034931045.1). NCBI lineage: Bacteria > Bacillati > Cyanobacteriota > Cyanophyceae > Nostocales > Nodulariaceae > Nodularia > Nodularia sp. UHCC 0506. The sequence goes on along the minus strand of NZ_JAYGHH010000064.1, from coordinate 2,934 downwards.
TTCACCTTCAGAGGGAACACACAGCAATGTACAAGCTGCAAGGGCATCATGTTTATCTTGTTCTGCCCCAAAACCAAGCTCTATTACTCCATCCTCTGATGTTTCAGGAATTTTATCTGCTGAAGGTCCCATACAAACAAGCATGACATTAGGGTACTGTTTCCGAACAAGATAAAAAGCTGTTTTAATTAATGGATAACCTTTATCTATACTCTTACGCCCCAGAAATAAAATAATCGAACCATCAATACCGTATTTTTGACAAAAACGTTTAGCATCCCCGTCAGTGGGATTATCTACACCATTGCCAACTATGGCAAACGCCCCTGGGACTCCAGCCTTGTGTAAAAACTTGGCCTCAAATTCTGTATGTACCAATAAACCTTTCGCCAAACGATATAAGCATAAATCTAGTTGTGAATCTCCCCACTGCCCTGGATGCACAGTTGGTTGAACTAAAAATGCTACTCTCAAATGACGAGCTGCCGCAGCAGCTGCAAAGCCGATTAGTTCATGTGCTTGGCCAACATGATGAATAACATCTACTCCCTCTAAAGCCTTTACTAATTGTCGTGTAAATACTAACTCAACTAAGTAAATACCAAATTTACGTAAAGCTGGACAACCTATACATTTATAAACAAGCCACATCACCCAATTCAAAGTTTTGGGATGTCTGACTATATCAACTGATAGTCCGTTGATGGTTGTCTGAGATATCTGTTCAGAAAAGAAGAAATAGTCTTGATAGGATGGTGTGTGAGATATGGAACGCGTCACAATAGTAACTTGATGCCCTTTAGCTACTAATTCGTGAGCTAACTTCTCTGCGTGTACTTGTAGCCCACCGGATTGCGGATAAAATGTACGAATTGTAATACCAATTTTCATAACAATGAAATTGAAGATTTTTTTGGAGCCTTATAATGATCGTCATTCGCTAATTTGTAAATAGACTCCTTAAAAATACTATGAATAGATTCAGGATTAAAAATACTGTTGGCAGTTTTCCACGCTCCTTGAGCAAGTGCTATCCATTGATTTGGATTTTGAAGAGTAGATAAAGCAACGATAAGATCAGACGCATTCGGGGAATTAACTGACAACCCAGATCCATAATTTTGTGCTATTTGCAAGGGTTGACAGTAATCTGGACCCCAGACAATTATTGGTTTTCCAAACTGGGAATATTCCAAAAATTTTGTTGTGAAGCTTGTTTCCATCATTTGGCGGAATTTTTCTTCAAAGCTCATGACTACCAAGCAAACATCTGCTTCATACAACTTAAGTTTGAGTTGTTCATATGGTATTAAGCCAAGATATACTCCTTCTGCTTCCATCCATGCTTTTTCTTCTGCCGGCCAATCTGGCTGAGGTCCATAGACGTGAAATTCAATATCTTTTCTTCCTCGTAATGCTTTTGCTAAACTTAAAACACTCCTCCCGTAAGTATTAACAACAGTTCCAGCATAAATTAACCGCAGGGGTCGCCCTGTCTGCGGTGGCTGGAAGTCAGGTTGGAGTTCTGGATCACGAGGAGCAGGGCAAGGATAAAGCACTGGTGCATTGGGATGCTCCCCTAATTTCTGTTTCATCCCTGTACTGGTACAAAATGCTAAAGCACTAGCTTGATACATTTTATAAAAGCGATGTTCTAGGAGTTCTCGAACTATCGGGTATGGTTTTTCTAAGTTGAGGGTGAATTGCCCTCGCGGCCACCAGTCCTGAAAATTGGTAATTAAAGGCAGACCTGTTTGTTGGGCTAAAAGATAAGCTGTCCAACTTAAGGTATTATCTGGGATAGTAAATATTGCATCTGGGGAAAACTGTTTGAAGACAGGTTCAATCTGTTTTAAGATCCAGTATGGTTCAATCATCATTTCCATTTGTCGAACCAAACGACAGAAACGCGTATTAGATAAGCGTAACAAAATTGGGTGGCGACGTATGAGAACGCTGGGAATCTGAGGATGCTCAAAAGGACTGGAACTAGCTACAAATAACTCAAAGTCATCATTAAGTAAAAAATGCCTAAGCATAGCCAAGCAAGCCCCTCCACGTTGACTAGGGACTGTCCAAGCTAGATAAAATATACGGGGTTTCCTGTCCATATACAATTAAATGAATAGTTAAATAATTATGTTGATTATCAGTTTAGTGGTGTAGGCATTGCTCATTGTCTTCCAGCAGTTGTAAAATGCCATGACAAAAGTCTATTGGACTTAATCTGCCCAATTTTCAAGTCTGAGTCCCGTAACTCGTCTGAACTCTTTGAGATTATTGGTGACTAAAATTAATCCTAGCGAACGTGCATGGCCAGCAATCATTGTGTCATAGGGGCCTATAGGAGTCCCCAGCTTAGTGAGTTCTGCTTTTATCTGACCAAAATGAGTAGCTGCTTTAATGTCAAAAAGCTCAACTTCCATACGGGCTATCAAGTTTTCAATTGCTAACAAGTTTTGCTCTGGAACAGCAGATCGTTCTGCACCAAATATCAGTTCACCAAGGGTGATACTGGAGATACACATCTGTCCATCATGTTTCTTAAACAACCCTCGCACTTGGGGCGGTTTGTTTTTCATCGTGTAGATGACGATATTAGTATCAAGCATATACTTCAGCATCTTTTGAACACACTTCAAAAAGATTCCCGAATTTGATCTTCTGGCTGTTCACGAGAATTCATGAAGTCTGATGACACATTATAGTTATCAAACCAAGTATCCCAAGATTCATCCGCAGGGGTAATGATGCGTGTGTTACCTACGGCAACAATAGTTACTTTTTTGACTGTTTCTGGTAATTCGACGGTTTTGGGTAAACGCACTGCTTGAGTTTTATTTGTTCTAAAAATATTGGTTTGCACACTGCTCATAACACACCTACCTGAGTGAAAATCTATGGATATACAAATAGTATATCCTAGAAAAATGC
>NZ_JAYGHH010000063.1:22371-26130 GCF_034931045.1 Nodularia sp. UHCC 0506 | reverse complement strand
GGATTATTTAGCAGTAGCTAAAAAAAGGAAATTTTCCTTTAGAGAAAGAAGAAAGGCTATCAAAAAGCAACTGCAATATATCAAAAGAAACCTAGCGCACATTCAGCAACTACTAGAAGAGGGTGCATCACTATTAAAATTGAGCAACAGACAATATAAGATGCTGCTAGTAGTGGCAGAAGTTTATCGTCAACAACTGTGGTTATATGAAAATAAAAAACGGAGTATAGAAGACCGGATTGTCAGTCTAAGTCAGCCACATATTCGTCCAATAGTCCGTGGTAAAGCCAGAACAAACGTAGAATTTGGAGCAAAGTTTTCCGCCAGTTGCTTTGATGGCTATGTATTTTTAGACCACATAAGTTGGGATAATTTTAACGAATCAGGGGACTTAAAATCACAAGTAGAAGCCTACAAAAATTACACTGGATATTATCCTGAATCAGTTCATGTTGATAAAATTTATCGGACTAGAGACAACCGAGCTTGGTGTAAAGAACGAGGAATTAGAATTAGTGGTCCACCATTAGGAAGACCACCAAAAAATGTTAGTCAAGAACAAAAGAAACAAGCCGCTGATGATGAGCGAATTCGTAATTGTATTGAGGGGAAATTTGGACAAGGTAAACGAAGATTTAGCCTGGGTAGAGTCATGGCTAAACTGCCTCATACTTCTTTAACTTCTATTGCCATAACTTTTTTAGTCATGAATCTTTCTACTCTGTTATTACGGCTTTTTTGGGGATTTTTGTGTCAATTTTTCAAAACTACGTCTTTTTTACCTTCTTTGATTAATAAAAGTGATGCTTTGAGCAATTTTAGTCAACAAAAACTTATCTTTACTACTGCCTGATTACCTACTCATTTCTTCTGTGGTTTTTTCACGACTTTTTCAGCAAACCCTAGTTAGGAATAGGGAGTAGGTAGTGGGAAAGTCAATTTATCTGAGGACTTACGCAAAAGCATGAACAGAACCGTAAAGTACACAAAAAAAGAAAACTTTTGACTTTTGACTTCACGGCAGTACTAGTCCGCAAATTTCATGTAGATGTAGTGAATTTTACGCCCAGGGTAGGATACAAATGACGACAATATAGATAAGGCTAAATATATGTGTTTGAGATAATTGTTATCTAATTAATGCTTGTGATTTATCAACACGCTAAAAAGTTGCTCAAAATTCAACAGGAACAAGCATCAGGTGAAGGTTATCGATTTAGCTGGTTTGACTGGCTTTGTCTATGGTATCCTCCTGGTTGGCTGGTTTTATTTAATCGTCACTGGCAGCACTATCAAGCTGATCCCGATGGTTGGAATTGGTTAGAATATGGATTATTTTTAGTCCCAGGTGGATTTTACATAGCACTGCTAATGCGATGGTTGCGTTTGGGATGTCGTTCACCAAGACAAGAAGTTGAAGAATTTAATCCTCACTATCAGCAAGCTTTTCGTGAAGAAATTCTCGCTCCCATAGTTAAACATTATTTTCGGGCAGAATTAGCACAAACTCATAACATACCACCGCAAAGGTCTGTAATTGTAGCGATGAACCATGCCGGGATGTGTTTTCCTTGGGATTTTATCACTTTGGGCTATTTATTAAGTAAAGTCCAAGATTGGCAGGTGCAACCTTTAGCCAGTAAAACACTATTTGAGCATCCTTGGATGATTTGGTGGCTACCACCTAAATGGTCAGAGGTTTTAGGTGCTGTGCGAGCTGACAAAGGTGATTTTGAAAAAGCGATAGCTTCGCTCACGCCAGGGGCGAACGCCCAAGGTCAAACTCTGCTATATGCACCAGAAGGATTGCGTGGACCCCTGAAAGGTTGGAGTCAAAGGTATCAGCTACAAAAGTTTGATGTGAGTTTTATGCAACTGAGCGATCGCTATCATATTCCCATTCTCCCAGTTTTGTGCATTGGTAGCGAATCATTACATCCTTGGACAGTCAACCTCAAGAAATTGCAACGACTATTTAAATTACCCTTCTTGCCCATATCACCATTAATGATGATGTTGCTCATATTTCCCTCAATGGGAGTTTGGGCAATGAGAACTCGTCTACAATACTTTATCCAACCTGTAGAAAAAACTAACCCAGTCCAAGCACGTGCAGCAACTTATAAACAGGTACAGCAACTCCGAGAAAAACTCCAAACTCAAATGATGGCCTTATTATCTCACGCAGAAGGGCAGAAACACAGAGAATAGCAGTAAAAAAAACTCTGCGTACCTTTGCGCTTCCCTTCGCGTACCTCTGCGTTTAATCCATAGAAGAACTTCCAAAACGGTAGCCTTTGCCGTAAACAGTATGAATTAGTGGCATTTCTTTGCCCACCTCAATCTTACGCCGCAGCAAACGAATTAATGCCGCTATGACATTACTATTAGGTTGTTCGTGGTCTTGCTGCCAAAGATTTTGCAGAATTTGGGCATGAGTGAGCAAATGTCCCGTATTTTCCATAAAATACCGTAGCAGCTGACTTTCTTTTTGCGACAATTCAATAATTCTTCCTTGACGATAAGCTACTTGGTTTTCACTATCCAGTTCTAAATCAGCCACTGTCAGCCGTCCAGTTATGGTTTCATGACTAGGAGAACTCGAACGACGTAATAAAGCCCGCACTCGCGCTAATAACTCCCGCAGTTCAAAAGGTTTTACTAAATAATCATCAGCACCCGCGTCTAAACCTTCTACTCGGTCATCTAGAGTATCTTTGGCTGTGAGAAATAGTACAGGCGTGGCTTTACCTTGACAGCGCAATTCCTGACAAATCTCTAAACCAGTTTTTCCAGGTAGCATCCAATCTAAAATGAGTAAATCATAATTGCCTACTGCGGCAAATTCGCTACCAGTTGCACCATCATAAGCCATATCCACACTGTAACCCTCACGCTTTAACACGCGACTTAAAGGGTCAGTCAGTTCTACTTCATCATCAACTAATAAAATTCTCATGCTCTTTGAGGTAAGCAATCAAGATATTCTGCTATATAAATAAACTGTCAAAACGAAAATGTTAACTGTTGCGTTACCGAAAGGGGAATTACTCAAAAATAGCATCCGCCTGTTAAAGTCCGTTGGATTGGATTTTAGCGCTTTTTTAGATTCAGGAACTCGCCAACTGCAAATTCCTGATGCTAGTGGACAAGCAAAAGGACTGTTGGTGCGGGGACAAGATGTGCCTGTCTATGTAGAATATGGTCAGGCACAGTTGGGAATTATTGGTTACGATGTGCTGCGGGAAAAAAAGCCGCAAGTTGCACATTTAGTTGATTTACAGTTTGGTCATTGTCGAATGTCAGTGGCTGTCAAGGCATCTAGTGCATATAAATCACCCTTAGATTTACCTCCTCATGGTCGAGTTGCTTCTAAATATGTCAATTGCGCTCGTGAATATTTTCATAGTCTGGATCTACCTATAGAAATAGTACCCTTGTATGGTTCTGTAGAACTAGGCCCCATTACCGGAATGTCGGAAGCGATTGTGGATTTAGTCTCTACAGGTAGGACTTTACGCGAAAATGGTTTAATCGAAATTACGACTTTGTATGAAAGCACGGCACGGTTGATTGGTCATCCTCTCAGTTATCGTCTCAACACAGGGAATATGCATCAATTCGTTGAAAAAATGCGTCAGGAAGCTTCATTAACTGCTGTTTAATTACGAAAATCTCCAGAGTGTCTAAATCATTCTGGAGTGGAAACCAAGTAGGGGCGGGTATGTCTACGCCACGCAAGCTATGACAATGACTAAA
>NZ_JAYGHH010000063.1:9138-22175 GCF_034931045.1 Nodularia sp. UHCC 0506 | reverse complement strand
AGATTTCTTCAGCCAGCCCTAAATATGGTTTGTTGTTTGCGTTGCCGTAGGGAATTGGGAATAGCTATCTTTCATCCCCAATTTTTCTGATTTATTCAACTAAAAATTTACAATCCCCTACACTGGAACTATGCTATGAAACTTTAATTTTTTAAATTTTTAAATTTTTTGATCAAACCTGATGGATGCTGAATCGAATAATTATGAAGCGGCGAGGCTGGAAGTTCTGCGCCAGTATCAGATTTTGGATACTGAACCTGAAGAAGCTTATGATAATTTAGCTCAATTAGCTGCCTTTATCTGCGGTACACCCATAGCTTTAATCAATTTTATTGATGAACATCGGCAGTGGTTTAAAGCAAAACTAGGTTTGGATGTGGCGGAAATGCCCCGGAATGTTGGCTTATCTTATTTTTGCCAAGAAAGGCGGGATGTTGTCATAGTACCAGATGCTTTAGCTGATCCCAAGTTGGCAACCAATCCGGTGGTGACTTCGGAACCTTATGTCAGATTTTATGCAGATGTCCCCTTGATTACTCCCAATGGTTATGTGCTGGGAACTCTGTGCGTAATTGACAAAGTACCACGGCAACTAAGCCAACAACAAGTTGAAGCACTGGTGGCTTTGGGTCGCTTGGTGATTAACCAACTAGAACTCAGACGTAATGTATCGGTAGTGTCTCGGTTTAGTGAGGAGTTGATCACTCATGAGCAAGCTGCTAAAACCCGAATTACAAATATACTCGAAAGTATCACTGATGCTTTTTTTGCTTTAGATCAAGATTGGCGATTTACATATATTAACAGTCAAGCAGCAAAACTGTTAGAGAAAAGCAAAAATCAGCTATTGGGTCAAAATATCTGGAAAGCTTTACCAGCAATGGTAGAGACAAAATTTTATTGTGAGTATCACCGAGCGATCGCTCAACAAGTTAGTGTGGAATTTGAAGAGTTCTATCCACCTCTGAAGGGTTGGTTTAGCGTTCATGCCTATCCCTCGCGGGATGGTTTGTCTGTATATTTCCAAGATATTACCGAAAATCAGCAAGAGGAATTAAGTCGGCAGAATCAGCGTTCGCAATTATTTGCAGAAATCACTCTCAAAATTCGTGAAAGTCTACAACTAGACGAAATTCTCCAAACTACCGTGAATGAAGTCCAAAAATTCCTCCAAGCTGACCGAGTTTTGCTGTTTCAAGTTTGGGCTGATGGTTCGGGAACAGTGGTACAAGAAGCTGTGTTACCTGGTTGGCCTGTGGTTCTAGGGCAAGACATCCTCGACCCCTGCTTTCAGGAACAAGGCTATGTGGAAAAATATCGTCTAGGAAGAGTTGCTGCCATTGTAGACATTGAACAAGCTGATATTCAAGACTGCTATCGGGAATTTCTGCAAAATTTAGGTGTCAAAGCGAACCTTGTTGTCCCGATTCTGGTCAGAGGAAATCTTTGGGGCTTGCTGATTGCTCATCAATGTGCTACACCTCGCCAATGGAACAGCTTCGAGTTAGATTTATTACAACAGATAGCCAATCAAATTGGGATTGCGATCGCCCAAGCCCAGTTATTAGAACAAGAAACCCTTCATACTCAGGAATTGGCTCGTTCTAATGCGGAACTAGAACAATTTGCCTATGTAGCTTCCCATGATTTGCAGGAACCGTTGCGGATGGTGACTAGTTATTTACAGTTGTTAGAACGCAAATATAAAAATCAACTAGATGCTAATGCCGAACAGTTTATTACCTACGCTGTTGATGGGGCGCGGCGGATGCAAAGCCTAATTAATGATTTGTTGAATTATTCCCGTGTTACCAGCCGGGGACAGCCCATTGTTGAAGTTGACTTTCAGACTATTTTTGATCGAGCGATCGCTAATCTCAAATTTACCATTGAGGATAGTGGCGCAATCATTACCCATGATCCTTTACCTGTAGTCATGGTTGATCCTAGCCAACTCACCCAAGTGTTACAAAATTTAATTGCTAACGCCATCAAATTCCGGGGAAAATCACCAATAAAAATTCATCTAGGAGCAGTCAAAGCCGAACCAACAGATCAACAACTGGGGGGGTTTATTCAGAATTTCGACAAACCACAGACTCACTACCTCAACCCGCCCCTACCCAGTCCCCAAAATCAATGGCTATTCTCCGTAACCGATAACGGAATTGGTATAGAATCCCAATATGCTGAACGCATTTTTGTGATATTTCAACGCTTGCACAGCAGAAGTAAATATCCAGGTACTGGAATTGGGTTGGCAATTTGTAAGAAAATTATAGAACGCCACGGCGGCCGGATCTGGGTTGAGTCGAAACCGGTTCAAGGCTCGACTTTTTATTTCACAATTCCAGAAAAGGCTGATAAACAATCGTGAATAATTCCACAGCGATTATGCCCATAGAGGTTTTGTTAGTAGAAGACAACCCCGGCGATGCCGAACTGACCAGGATCGCCCTCGAAGATAGCAAAATCGCAGTTAACTTGAATGTGGTTGAAGATGGTGTCGAGGCAATGGCATTTTTGCGAAAACAGGAAAACTATGCTAAAGCACCTCATCCAGATATTATCCTGCTCGATTTAAACTTACCCAAAAAAGACGGGCGGGAAGTCCTAGCAGAAATCAAAGCCGATCAAAATCTCAGGCGCATTCCTGTAGTTGTGTTGACAACTTCTCAATCGGAGGAAGATATTGTTAAAGCTTATAACCTGTCCGCTAATTGTTTTATTACTAAGCCAGTGGACTTTGACCAATTCGTTAAAATTGTACAATCTATAGAAAATTTCTGGTTTGCAATTGTAAAACTGCCACCGGAGTGAAATAAATGGCAGGAAAATCGATTAAAGTTTTGTTAGTCGAAGATAACCCTGGTGATGTCTTTTTATTACAAGAGTTATTACAGGAAGTAACTACAGCTAAAGTGGAGTTGCAACCAGCAGAGCAGCTCTTTGAAGCCTTAAATTTTATAGCTAGAGATAGCTTTGATGTCATCCTTTTAGACCTTTCGTTACCTGATAGCCAAGGACTAGACACCTTTATCAGCATGGCGCGTCAAGCTAAAGCTACTCCGATTATTGTGCTAACGGGTTTGGATAATGAAACCCTGGCACTACAAGCGATGCAGTCAGGCGCACAAGATTATTTAGTCAAGGGTCAAGTAACTGGTGATTTACTGGTACGTTCCATGCGTTATGCTATTGAGCGTCAACGCTCCGAAAATGCCCTGCGCCAAAGTGAAGAACGCTTCCGGGTGGCTTTAAAAAATTCTCCCATCTTTGTTTTCAATCAAGACATAAATTTATATTACACCTGGGTTTATAATTCTATGTCTGGATGGACGAGTCAGAATATGTTGGGTAAACATGATTTTGATTTGATTCCAGATCAAGATGCCCAACATCTGACTGCGATTAAACACAGTGTGCTGACTAACGGGATCGGGATGCGAGAGGAAGTATCTATCACTACGCCCCAAGGAACTCGATATTATGATTTAACTGTGGAACCATTGCGGAATGAATCGCAGGAGATTATCGGTATCACTTGTGCGGGTATTGATATTAGCGAACGCAAACTTTCAGAAGCCAAAATTCGTGAACAAGCGGCTTTACTAGATATTACCACTGATGCAATTTGTGTGTGCGATTTAGAAAATCAGATTCTCTTTTGGAACAAAGGTGCAGAAAACCTCTATGGTTGGACAATTCAAGAGGCTGTGGGCAGAAATTTTACTCAGCTTTTAGATAATGAAGCGGCTGAAGAAAACCACGAAGCTTTATTATCTGTCACGGTGAAGGGTAAGTGGCAAGGGGAGTTAACTCAAATTACTAAAACTGGCAAAGAACTCCTAGTAGCTAGTCGTTGGAGTTTGGTACGCGACGCACAGGGAAGGCCTAAGTCAATTCTGATTGTTGATACTGACATTACTGAAAAAAAGCGTTTAGAGTCACAATTATTTCGCGCCCAACGTCTGGAAAGTATTGGTACACTAGCTAGTGGCATTGCCCACGACCTGAATAATATTTTGACACCAATTTTGGCAGGAGCGCAATTGCTACCGATGAAATTCCCCGATGTTGATGAACGGACTCGGCGATTGTTGGAAATTTTGGAAATCAACGCGAAACGGGGAGCCGATTTAGTCAAGCAGGTACTATCCTTTGCCAGAGGAGTAGAGGGAAAGCGGATTACTTTGCAGATGAGGCATTTGATTGTGGAAATTGCCAAAATTCTCCAAGAAACATTCCCCAAATCCATCGAAATTCATACTGATATCCCCAACAATTTGTGGCTAGTTTCTGGAGATAGTACCCAACTCCACCAGGTACTGATGAATTTGTGTGTCAATGCCCGCGATGCTATGTCTAATCGGGGAATTTTAAGTATATCTGCTGAGAATATTCTGGTTGATGAACATTATGCTCGGATGAATTTGGATGCAAAAGCCGGATTATATGTAGTAATTACGGTTACTGATACTGGAGTTGGGATACCGCAAGAAACTTTAGATAGAATTTTTGAGCCATTTTTTACCACCAAACCAGTGGGACAAGGTACAGGTTTAGGACTTTCGACTGTGATTGGGATTGTTAAAAGCCACGGTGGTTTTGTCAATGTGTACAGTGAGGTGGGACACGGTACTTGTTTTAAGGTGTACTTACCAGCTGTAGAAGGAACGGAAACACTCGCTGTTGAAGATGTGGCAATACCTACCGGGCATGGTGAATTAATTCTGATTGTGGATGATGAACCCTCCATTCAGGATGTCACCAGAACATCCTTAGAAAGTCACCAATACCAAACTTTAATTGCTAGTGACGGCATTGAGGCGATCGCGTTATACGCTAAATATACAGATAAAATCAGTGTTGTACTCATGGATATGATGTTACCTTCCTTAGATGGTATCACCGCTATTCGGACTTTGCGAAAAATTAACCCCCAAGTGAAAATTATTGCTACCAGTGGTCTGATATCCAAAACTAAGTTAGAAGAGGTGATTGACACTGGTACACAGACATTTTTGCCCAAACCCTATACCATCAATGAATTACTACTGTCTTTACAGGAAATACTTACGTAATTATTTCACTGCGATGTCTACGGCGAAGGACAACTATCGCACCAACCCCGAACAGTCACTTCATAGCTTTCACCACGTATCCCAGGGCGTAAACTCTTCACATCTACACACTGGAAAGTTTCCCAGGCAATATCTTCAATTGCACCACATCGACGGCAGCAAAAGTGGTGATGAGGTTCAACATTCGCATCATAGCGACAAACCCCTTCTTCTAGTAAAACCTCCTGCACAAGACCCACCTCTCTCAAGGCTTGTAGAGAACTGTAAATAGTCGCCTGAGACGACACTGGGAAATCTTTATTAAGATCCGCCAGGATGGTTTCAACTGTGGGGTGATCTGACCGAGATAACAAATTTGCATAAACTGCGAACCTCTGAGGAGTCACCCTCAAACCCTTAGATTTTAAGGTTTGAATAATTGTGTGTGCCTCTTGCTGCATAGCTGCTGCTACATTTTGAATTTTAACGATTCCCCTATTCTAATCTATGCCACTAATAAATTAGTATCATATCTGAACAAATCTAGAAATTAAGTATTTATAACTATTGAATTTTTCGCAAATCAGAATTATTCTGAGATGAGAGAGCATAACGCAATCACAAACTAAAACTAAACTGACCACAAGATTAATATGGCTGTTATCGAAAAAGTTCCCAACGTTGTATTCAAAACCCGTGTGCGTGACGAGTCAATTGGTGGCCCTAATCCCTTCCGTTGGGAAGACCGTACCACTCAAGATATTTTCGGTGGCAAGCGTGTAGTAGTATTTTCACTACCAGGAGCTTTTACCCCCACTTGTTCCACATCCCACCTTCCCCGCTACGAAGAACTTTACGACCAATTCAAAGCCTTGGGAGTTGATGATGTAGTTTGTGTATCTGTAAATGATGCCTTTGTGATGTTCCAATGGGGCAAGCAACAAGGCGCTACAAATGTTAAGCTGCTCCCTGATGGTAACGGTGAATTTACCCGTAAGATGGGGATGTTAGTTGATAAATCTAACCTGGGCTTTGGTTTGCGTTCTTGGCGTTATTCAATGGTCGTGAATGACGGCAAAATTGAAAAGATTTTCATTGAGGCTGGTTACGAAGATAACTGCCCTACCGACCCATTTGAAGTTTCAGATGCAGACACCATGCTAAGTTACCTAAAACAAGCTAAAACTCCTGCTGCTGTGTAATATTTGAAGGGACTGAGCATTGGTCGTTGGATATTGGGACATTGAGGATGAAAAAATTTCTTTCCTAGTCCCTAGAACAAGAGGGGGAGCATGGAAGCGGGAAGAAAGAAGCAGGGGAGCGGGGAGCGGGTGTGAGTGGGAAATGACTTTACACTCCCGACTGCTTAACAACCTATTCTCTTCTCCCCTGCACCCTGCCATCTGCCCCTCTGCCTCTTCCTCAGTCCCCATATTGAAAATCTAAAACTTGAGGGACACATGAGTTACGATTTCGACTTATTTGTAATTGGTGCAGGATCTGGTGGTATTGCAACTGCTAGAAGGGCTGCGGAATATGGAGCCAAAGTAGGGGTTGCTGAGTTTGACCGACTAGGCGGAACCTGCGTAAATCGTGGCTGTGTCCCTAAAAAGTTAATGGTCTATGCCTCCCATTTTCCTGAGTTGCTTGAAGATTCCCAGGGATATGGCTGGAGTGCAGTCAAGAGTACTCTAAATTGGGAAAAAATGATTACGGCGGTCAATAACGAAGTGACTCGCCTAAATGGTATTTATCAGGGGATGCTGGATAAATCCAAAGTTGAAGTCTTGGAGGGATATGGTACATTTATTGATGCCCATACTGTTCAAGTAGGCGATCGCCAAGTTACCGCAGACAAGATTTTAATTGCTGTGGGTGGGTATCCTGTCAAGCCAGAAATTCCCGGAATTGAATATGCGATTACCTCCGATGATATATTCCACCTCAAAGAACAACCCCAGCGCCTAGTAATTTTGGGGGGAGGTTACATTGGTTCAGAATTTGCTTGTATTCTCAACGGACTGGGAAGCGAAGTTACCCAAGTAATTCGCAATGACAAAATTTTGCGTGGTTTCGATGAAGATTTGCAAACTGAAATTCAGCAAGCAATGGGCAACCACGGCATCAAAATTCTCAATAATAGCGAAATAATTGGTATAGAGAAGACTGACTCAGGCTTAAAGGTGACAGTTAGCCGCAATGGTGATTCTGAGGAGACAGTAATTGTTGATGCCGTCAGTTTAGCAGCCACAGGTCGCAAACCCAACACGCAAAAATTGGGGCTGGAAAATACCAAAGTTCAGCTTGATCAAAATGGCGCAGTTATCGTTGATAAATACAGTCAAACTAGTGAAGAAAATATCTATGCACTAGGAGATTGTACAGATAATATTAATTTAACTCCTGTGGCGATTAATGAAGGTCGTGCCTTTGCTGATACAGTATTTGGCAATAAGTCTCGCACCATGAGTTATGAAAATGTGCCGACAGCCATCTTTACGACACCAGAAGCTGCAACAGTTGGTTTGACTGAAGCTGAAGCCAGAGCCAAATATGGTGATGCGGTGAAAGTTTATCGCAGTCGTTTTCGACCGATGTATTATACCTTAGCTGGTAAAGATGAAAAAACCATGATGAAATTAGTGGTTGATCAAAATACTGATAAGGTAGTGGGGGCGCACATGGTAGGAACCAGCGCTGCTGAGATTATACAAGGGGTAGCGATCGCCGTTAAAATGGGTGCTACTAAAGCTAATTTTGATGCCACAGTAGGTATTCATCCTAGTTCGGCCGAAGAATTTGTAACTATGCGTTAATCAACCTGAAAATGCCCTGGATTTACTAAAATCTGGGGTATTACTATCTGTGACGTTTTGCAATGCTACAACTGGGAATCAAGTTTATCTAATATTTTTAAGCCTTCTTCTGAGTTACCCATTGCGGCCATTGCTTTAAACCTTGTATTGGCATCAAATTCGGACAGAGCGATAGTAGAAAGTTCTTCAATCAGCTTATTGATACTGATACCTTTAGCTTGAGCAAGTTCTTTTAATCTGTTGTGCTTGTCGTCTGGTAAACGAATAGTTAAAGTTGCCATTTTCGTTTAACTCCTAATAACTGCTTCGGGTTTTAATATTGATCAGTTATAAAATCACAAGATTCATAAACTAAACTCTGCTGCGTCATCTTCATCTGCATCTTTACCCATAGCAGTGGGCTGAAATTTAGAACCATGAATTAGTTCACTAAAAGCCATTTTTGGATTTTGATGCAAGATATTTAACAAACTAATAAAATCCCGCACAATTTCCCCTGGAGTGAGTAAAGCCTCTGCACCCAAACGCGTGACAATTTCTTGTACAAATTCCTTTAACTCAGGATTTTTCAACACTTGTTCATAACCGAAATTGAGTGCATGAATCTCAGTTAAACGTTGCAAAAGTGTGAGAATTTCTCCTTCACTCAACGGGTTAAGCCGAATAACTGGCCCTAACTGTTCCTGAACCCCTGATTGTGTCGCAAAACGGCTTTCTTTTGTGCGTCTGCGCCAAGCTTGGTCTGCAAAAAGTCCTCGGTTGGGGTCTTCTAAAAATCTGGTTGTCCCACCAATAAAAATACCCAAATGTTCGGCTTTGCATTGCATGGTGTCATTAAACATGGTTAGCAGTCTGTTATAGTTCCGTTCACGGGTGACTGTAGTTGATATTTGGTATAAATTTACAGCTTCATCAACTAAAACTAATAGTCCCTTATAACCAATTTCTGCCACAAACTTAGCAAATAACTTAATGTAATCATACCAACTATCATCATCAATAATTACCCGTACTCCTAACGCTGCTTTCGCCTCAATTTTAGTGTTAAATTCTCCCCGCAGCCAACGCATAGCCGCATTTTTTAAATCATCATCATCTAAGCGATAGCCACGCCAATAAGCAATAATTACGCTACCAAAATCAAAACCATGTACTAAATCTTCAATATACTGCACTACTTCTCTAATTTTTGCTTCAACTTTGTCATCAAAACCTTCATCATTAGGACGCAAATTTGTTTCTTTGACAACTTCTTGTTGAATTTTATTAATCCATCCTTCTAAAATTGAAACTAAAGCACCGCCATCAGGACGAGTTTTGGTAGCCAGGTGGCTCATTAATTCCCGATAAGTTGCTAAACCTTCATTGTGGGTTCCGGCTAATCGCCGTGAAGAAGATAAATCAGCATCAGCTACCACAAAACCTTGCTCCATAGCCCGGTTGCGAATTAGTTGGAGCATGAAGCTTTTACCTGAGCCATAGTTACCAATGATAAACCGAAATGCTGATACCCCTTCTGTGATGTCATCGAGATTTTGAAATAGGCTTTGAAATTCTTTTTCTCGCCCAACTGCAATATGCTCAACTCCTGTTCTGGGTACTACTCCTGCGCCAAGAGAGTTAATTAAAGCAGTGGAAATTTTTTTAGAAATTTTGAGTTTAGCCATTGAGTTTATTTTGCTGAATTTTTAACGCAGAGGTAGAAAATTTATATTTAAATATGAATTTCACATTGATACTTTTAATAAAATGTATTTTTCGGCTGAGTTTCACTATCTAAAACCCAACAAATATTGTCAAATATTGGAGTTTTTCATCACATAAATGTACTTTAATTTGATGAGGCTTGCCTAGCTACGAGTTTTTCATACATAGCCAACATTTTTTTCGCGTTTACTATATGCTCTGGATACACTTCCGGAATTTCCAAGTTAGGTTCAATGATTAGTTCTCCAATAGTATCATTAGCGTGTTCATTTATAGAATCAATCAATAGATTGGGCATAGTAATATTGGCTTCGGCAATTTGTTTAATAATTACCTGGGGATGATCTTGTTCTACTATGGCCTTTAAAACCTGTATTTCATGCTTGGGAAGAATGTCTAAAAAGTTATTCCATTCTTGAGGTAGAATCTCAGATGTTTCTATTGAATCTAAGGAATCAATTAACTCTGGAAAAGAAAACAAATCATTTGCATCTTCATTTTCCGGTAATGCTTCTTGATTTAATGTTTCTGTTTGTTGGAGTAATTCCCAAACTTGGTTTTGTAATGAGTCTCGTTCTTCTTGCAACAACGAAACTTGTGATTCTATTTGATGTACTTCTGATTGCTTTTCTTTAATTTTAGTTTCTAGGTAGTTGAGATTTTCTGCTAAATTTTCCCTTTCCTTTTTTGTAGATACTAACAATTGTTTTTGCTGGTTAGTTTCACTTTCTAGTTCTTGAACTTCAATTCGCAGTTCATACATTTTTTCCTCTAGTTGGGGTTTGAGTCTACCTAGCAGACTGACATTACTCTCAAGTTCTTGTTTTTCTTGTTGGAGTTCGTCAATTTGATTTTGCAACTGCATAATCTCAGCCCGATATGTATTAATATTCAACTCCAGGCGACGTTTTTCTGTTGTGAGTTGAGAAAAAGCATGATGCAGTTCTGCTTTGTTTTGTTCGAGGGTTGCTATTTCAGTAGCTAGGTTAACGCTTTCAACTTCTAACTGCTTTTTTTGTCCAGCAAATATTCCTAAATCTCGGTGTAGAATATCTCTTTGGTTACGACAATCTAAAATTTGATTTTCCAGTTTTTTCGATTCTGTATATAATAATTTACGATGCTCTTCTATTTGGTTAATTTCTTTGACAATCCGCAGTTTAAGTCCCTCCATTTCCTTAATTCGCTTGCGGTGGGAAGTTAAAACCAACATTTCATAATTACTGCGCCGCTTATCTATAAATAAAGCTGCCGCATAGGTAGCAAGGACAGTAATTACACCTGTAATTAAGGCTTGATTCAAATCCCAGTTGGGGACGAGACTAATACCAAAACTCACACTAAAGGCAACTATGCCTAATATATATCGATTGCTGATCATTGCTGATTGCATATTGGTTTTTTGTAGCGTATTTGAGTTATCAGAATGGGTGGTAGTTAATGCCATTAGGACTCATTCATATTATTTGGAAATGTCTTATTTTAAGTGTTTTTTCAATTTTAAAAGGTATAAGAGGTAATCACCAGCTAATTATTAACTTAACTAGTATTCCCTGGAAGAAGACACAATTAAAAAAGCTTAAATAGCAAGATTTTCATGGATTTTAAAGGTTTATTTTATTGATTTCTGGCTGTAATAGATTGAGTTGAGATAATGCTAAATCTGCTGTTAAAAAATCAATAAACTGCCTGGCTGTACGTCCAGAACGACCATTATGGCGCGTAGCCCATTGTAATGCTTGATATTCTAATTCTTCTGGAGTAATATTAATTTTGGCCTGATCTGCTAGATGTTGGACAATTTTTACATAAGTTTTTTGGTCAGCTGGTTCAAAGGTGAGAGTAAGACCAAAGCGATCGCTAAATGATAACTTTTCCTGCATTGTATCCCAGGCATGGATTTCATCGTGATCTTTGGGTGTTGGTCGATCTCCGAAATACTCACGAATTAAATGACGGCGATTAGAAGTAGCATAAACAACAACATTTTGGGGACGTGCAGTTAAATTTCCTTCTAAAACTACTTTAAGTGCCTTAAAAGCATCATCATCTTCTTCAAAGGAAAGATCATCGACAAAGATAATAAATTTCTGTGGTACTCCCCGCAACTGTTCGACAATTTTGGGTAAATCCTGCAAGTCAGATTTGGCGACTTCCAGCAAGCGAAGATTGTGCTGGTTATACTCATTTAACAAAGCTTTTACCAAAGAAGATTTTCCCGATCCCCGACTACCGTAAAGTAGTACGTGCAGTGCTACCTCTCCTGATAATAAAAATTCTGTATTTTTGATTAAAGTTTCTTGTTGAGATTCATAACCCACCAGAGTATTAAGCTTAATGGGATCAGGATGCTTAATGCCAACAAACTTACTTTCTTGCCAGCGTAAAGCATGATATTCTGCAAATAAGCCTGTACCGAATTGGCGATAATAAGCTGCTAACTCTTCTACAGCATCAGCCCAATTATCTAACTTTTGTAGGAACACAATTAATTTTGTTTCTATGCTGATATTTGGTTCTCTATACCAGACAACAGGTGAAATAGGCAAATGGGCTACAGTTTGTACCCACTCACTCAAAGAAGCGCTGCTACATTCATAAAGGTTTTGCAACACTTGTAAATCATGCTCAACTGCCGCTATTAAAGCACGAGGTAAATCTTCAAAATCTTCCTGTTGAGCAAGTCTACTAAAAGGATTATCAGAGGTCAAAATTTGAGTTATTAAGTAGTCCTCCCAATTTTGGTATCTAGCAGTTAAGGCATAAAAATAACTGCCATAAGCTTTGAGGCAACTACGTGCATCGGCATCAGTGTAGCGTATAGCTTGCAACAGGTCAAGGAAGGCGATCCCCACTTCACTTGACATCACAGATTGATAGAGTAAAAGTGATGCTGCCTGACATTGGAGAAATTGAATGTGGCTATGGCTATAAGATGAGCTAGTTGCTTTTGGCATCGCTGGATTATCCATCAATTAACTGGGTAGTTTAGCTAAAGGTTTATTGTCATAAAAATTTACAGAGGTTGTCATCATGAATTTAAGTATAATTGCTGCACTTACCTATGGCATTTTAGCGATTATTGGTGGCATCATCGGCTACATTAAGGCTAATAGTCAAGTTTCGCTTTTCAGTGGTATTGTTAGTGGTTTGTTACTAATTTTAGCTGCTTACTTTCAAATTCAAGGTCAAGCCTGGGCTTTGATTTTAGCAGTTTTAGTGACCATAACTTTAGTGATTTTCTTTGCCTTCAGATTAGCCAAAACACGCAAGTTCATGCCCGCCGGATTGATGGTGATTTTGGGTGTGTTGGCATTGACGTTAATGGTAAATCAATTGGTTAACAGTAGATAACAATTATTGGCATCCAGTTTTTACGTAGATATTTTCCCCACTCCTCGTTATTTTTTACAATACATTTATACTATAAAAAGTGGATTTTGTCACAATA
>NZ_JAYGHH010000063.1:4413-9055 GCF_034931045.1 Nodularia sp. UHCC 0506 | reverse complement strand
TATTCAGAATTTAATCAACTAGCGCTTCAGTATTGAGGATTAACTTTACTGCACTTTTACAGCATCAACTTAGTAATAAATATCACTTTAAAGCCATTAATCCAGTATCAATTATTAATATCTGGCGAAGAAATAATCTCTGACAGCCGAAAACATCCGGTTTTTTTGAGTTGGTGATGATAAATAAAAATAAGGCTGTATATAATTTTTGTGGTGTTGAGGATCTACGCGATTCTACTCTCCCTGTTAAATTAGCCATACTGAAAATGAGATGAATCGTTGTTTTTACGAAATTAATCGGCAGAATCATATCAGTAAAAGGAAAAATTTCCCGTAAAAAATGCTTGTATAGGATAATATCTCTCTTTAGATAGTTGTCAATTTTCTATTTTTCAGTGGATATCTTGCAATATTTTATAGTGTTTTGTCAGTATAATTTAAATTAAAATTTAAAGTTATATTGCCATTATGGCGAGTTTTAATTTGACAGATGAGATATTAATATATAAGAGCAATTTTTGCTGCCTATCAAAACTGCTAAAGCAAGATTAATCTCAATTAATGGTAATTTTAACAATAATTTTACGAAGTAGGACATAGTATATGTTATTATCACTGTCTTCTCACAACATTATCCAGTATCTGCAAGAAACAGGTCTGTGTTGCTCAGAAGATGGAGCAGCAAATAAATATGAGTTGGTGAAAAGTAGCCAGCATAATTTAAATTTACGGGTAACTCTAGCAGGTAATCAAAAACTGCTGGTAAAACAAAAACATCATATTGAAAATAATGAAAATCCCCATGTATTTTTTAATGAGTGGTTGTTTCACCAATTGCTGCAACAGTTTCCGGTGCTGGGAAATATTTCGGCATTCGCACCATCAATACTACATTTTAATGAGGAGAGTTCCATCCTCGTTCGTAATTATTTAAGTGAATATTCAGAACTAAATGAATTTTATGGCCACAACGATATTTTTCCGCCGGAAATTGCTACCGCCATTGGTACGTCATTAGCGGAACTTCATCGTGCTACCTTTCAACAGCGAGAATATCGTGATTTTATGGCAACTGCACCTGAAGGACAGTTTCGCTATAACTTTTACAATCCGGCGCAAGGGGTAGATTCAATTAGCCCAGAAATCTTTGGTACAGTTCCCACTGAGGCATTAAAATTCTACCTACTTTATCAACGTTATGAAAGTTTAGAATCAGCGATCGCGGATTTGGCTTATGAATGGCAACCTTGTTGCTTGACACACAACGACCTGAACTTAAATAATATCTTAATTCATTCTCGTTGGGATCAGCTAGACAATTGCCTAATTAAATTGATTGATTGGGAAGCTTGTAGTTGGGGAGATCCAGCCGTTGATTTGGGTAGTCTAATTGCCAGCTATTTAGGGATTTGGCTTTCTAGTTTAGTGGTAGATTCCAGCATTGAGTTAGAAGAATCACTGCGTTTAGCCATGACACCCTTAGAGATGCTTCAACCTTCATTGCTGGCGTTAATGCGGGCTTATCTGAATGCTTTTCCCATGATTTTGGAGTACCGGAGTGATTTTATTGTCCGAGTCATCCAGTTTACGGGACTGGCACTAATTAATCAAATTCAAGAAACTATTAAGTATCGTAAATACTTTGGTAATAATGACATTTATATGCTGCAAATTGCTAAAAATCTCCTGACTATACCCGAACAATCTGTATTGAGTATTTTTGGGGTTTCTGAGTCAAAAATTGTTAAATCTTCAGCAATAGTTCATAAATTTGTTCAACTTGAAGGAGAGAAAAAATTAGTTCCTGTTTATTACCAAAAAACTCGGCTGCGTGGTTTCAATTAAAATCTTTGTGGAATTTATTCTGAATTAATTAATGCTAAATTCTTCTACTAATTCTTTACTAACTCCTCTGTTTGATATTGCTAGTAATATTGAGATTAAGTCCAATTTTTGTATTCATCATCCAAATTATCAACCCTTTGCTTTACCAGCTAAAGTAGCGGATAGATTCCAACAAAATTCTGTGGCTTTGCAGCATAAATATCTCAGTCTATTACTGCGAAATTTTCTGTATGGTATCTATTATAATGGTTCTTTACAAAGCACCTTGGCTGTTAATATTGAAACTGCCCATTGCTTGCGACACCAAAATTTAGAAATTAATTCTATTTTAGATGTTGATTGGGAGTTTTACGAACAACTACAAACTAGCAATCACGGTAAAGGTTATTTTGACCCCAGTTGGCAGGTGTTGAGTCTGGAACCGGATGGAAGTATGGCAGTAACTAAAGGTGGTTTGACTGTCTATGTAGAACCAGAATGTCACCTCAAACCCGGTAAAAAATCGGCTAAGGTGGGAGAATCAGTGGCTATTTGGATGCCTAAAAATCGATTGCAAAAGGGCTGTTATTTAGCAGTAAGCAACGTTGGACAGGAAAAGCAAGGTAATCCAGATGCGGATTTGGGGATTGGTAGAATCTATTTTAACTTTACCTCATCTGGTGCGATCGCTTGCATGGATGGATTGACGCAACAACTCAATGCAGCTAGTATTCCGTTTACTTTTCAGGTTCTCTATAATTCTGCTGCATACGGCCGTTATGACTCAGGTATACTTTATTTTGAACGCCAGGATTATGCCGAAATTCGCAAAGTTCTTCAGGTTGTTTATACAAAGTATCAATCTCATTTTCAGCCAGAAATACCTTTGTTTACCAAGTTTTTAGCCCCAGGATTGAGTCTAGCTGAAGAACCAAGCCAAAAGTTCACCGCACAAGAAAGTTTTGGGATGAACCGTTGTCAAATTGTGGCAAATGCTTTGTTGGAAGCTTGGGAAAAAGGTAAGAATGCGATGGAGGAACGTATGAGGACGATTGACCAACATTTTTCTCAGCATTTGATTGATTTACAGCGTCCTTATCTCAACCCTTGTTCTGAGGATATATACCAACCTTTGAAATAATTCGTAATTTGTAATTCGTAATTCGTAATTCGTAATTCGTAATTCGTAATTCGTAATTCGTAATTCGTAATTCGTAATTCGTAATTTGTAATTTGTAATTTATTTGGTGTTGGGCTGTGGTTTATTATGATCAAGTGGCCTTTGCTAATTACGAACTAATAAATAATGTCTTTTATTTATCATCGGACTATTCGCCTTCAAGATACAGATGCTGCTGGAGTAGTTTATTTTGCTAATGTTTTGTCTATTTGTCATGAAGCTTATGAAGCATCTTTAGAAGCATCAAATATTGATCTCAAAGCTTTTTTTACTCATCCATCTGTGGCTTTTCCGATTGTTCATGGGAATGTAGATTTTTTTCGCCCGATGTTCTGTGGGGATAAGTTGGAAATTAGTTTAATTCCTCAGAAATTAGGTGTAAATAAGTTTGAAGTTACTTATGCAATAATGGTTGACAATGTGCTGGTTGCTAAGGCTGTTACTAGACACGTTTGTATTGATGCGGTTAGTAGAAGTAAGCAGGATTTATCGGCTGAGATGATTCAGTGGTTAGAAACGTAGACACGTACCGCCTTCGCGCAGCGTATGCCCCCAGGGCTTTAGACGCAGAGGGCGCAGAGAGAAGAAAGTTAAGAGAGATTTTGTAGATGTTCTTTGGCTATTTTTTGCAGGTGTTGGCGGTTGATTTTTCCTTGGGAATTTCGGGGTAAG
The DNA here is from genome assembly GCF_034931045.1 of Nodularia sp. UHCC 0506. NCBI lineage: Bacteria > Bacillati > Cyanobacteriota > Cyanophyceae > Nostocales > Nodulariaceae > Nodularia > Nodularia sp. UHCC 0506. Next base: position 5,379 of record NZ_JAYGHH010000063.1, on the reverse strand, counting down.
GTGGTTACAGCAATCCAATGTTTGGGAATTTTGAATTTGCTGAGTTTTTGATTGAGTTCTGTTTGCAGTTTTAAGGTGGAAATATGGGGATGTTTGGGAATATAAATGGCTGTTACTGCTTGTCCCCAGTGTTTATCAGGTAAGCCGATGATACAAACATCAGTTACCATTTGAGTTGTTCTGATTGCGGCTTCAATTTCGGCTGGGTAAATGTTTTCTCCACCTGTGATAATTTTGTCGCTGCTACGTCCGATAATATTTAAATAACCTTGTGAATCTAAATATCCTAAGTCGTCTAGTTGTAAATAATGGTGATTTTCGCAGGTTTGTGGATAGTAGCCCAGGGCTAATGATTGCGCCTGAATGGTGATATTTCCAGTTTGATTAGTGTTTAAAACTTCACCTTGTTGATTGCGAATCTTTACCTGTGCATGAGGAAGAATTTGACCACTGTTAATTTTACCATTTAAAAAGTCATCGGGTTTGAGGGTGGCAATTTGAGAGGCTGTTTCTGTCATGCCATAAGTTGGTGCTAAACGAATGCGGTGAAATCTCGCTTTTTCTAAGAGTTCATCCCACGCTGGTGCGCCTCCTAAAAGTACAGTTTGGAATTGGGATAGCCATTGTGTTAATTGGGGGTTTTCTAGTAAGCGTTGTAATTGTGTGGGTACTAAAGATATGAAAAAATTTTCTGGTTTAATTTGATATTCTGGACTAGATGCTAAAGTTTTAAATGGTGCGATAGCTAATTTACCTCCAGTGGTAAAAGAACGCATAAATTGCATCAATCCACTAACATGATATAGCGGTAATACACAAAAAGAATTGACTTGGGTTAGCTGAAAATATTCTGTAAATCCTTGTACAGATGCTATGAGAGTTTCCCATGTATGAATAGCAAATTTAATTTTTCCCGATGAACCACCTGTAGGAATCATGATGTATGGGGCTTGAAAGGAGGTATTA
>NZ_JAYGHH010000063.1:0-4319 GCF_034931045.1 Nodularia sp. UHCC 0506 | reverse complement strand
TATGGGGGGATATTTTTAATTCTGGTCCCCAAATTATATCAGGCTGTACTAATTCTAAAACTTCTTGCCATTCTTGTTTTCCCCAATCTGGGTTACACAAAAAAACTGGACAACCAGCAGCACAAGCAGCTATAAAACCTGCAATAAATCTCACTGGTTCTCGTTCGGCTAAGATAATTTTAGGAGTATTTCCTGAAGCTAATAATTGCTGTAGTTCTAAATATAATGCTGAGGCTATTTGCTGAAATTGATGATAATTACCAATAAGAAAATCTTGTTCAGGCAGGTTATTTAAATAAAATACAGGTGATTCTATGGACATTTAAATTAAGTTTTTTCTGAATTTACTAAACCTGGAGATTAGAAGTCACGGCTATACAGGCAAAACCCACCTGCGCGGTTTAAAAGATTTGATGAATTTCGTTTGTCCCAAAAATTTTTAAACATCTAAAAAATGGTTAATACCAAAACCAATAGCCCTATTTGAATGAGATAATTCTGCTGCTAGTTGGAGTGATGCTTGTCTACCAATTTCTGTTTCAAAGACTGACGAAAATACCGCATCAATTTGATGTTGTTGGCAAAATTGCCGCAGACGAGACGGTGAACCTGCTATCCCTGGTTTAATCACAAAGATTCCTCGCCAACCTTTTTCAAAGCAATGCTTTAGTTGTTGGAGTGTGGCTACAGATTCATCTAAGGCGATCGCAGTCTTAAAACTAGTACTCAATTCCAACATCGCCGAAAATTGGGCAACAGGCAATGGTTGTTCAAGAAATTCAATATTTGCCGAAATATCGTCACAAATCCCCAGCCATAGTTTAGCTTCCTCATAACTAAGTCCACCGTTGGCATCTAAACGCAATTTAGCCGCAGGTGGTAAACTCCGAGTCAATAAGTCAAAAATTTTCAACTCCCTAGAAATTGCATCCACCCCAATTTTCCATTTAAACGTGCGATATCCCTGCTTCCACAGTTTCTCCCATTGACTTAAAGCCCTCTCCCCGGCCGATAGTAAAGAAGCAGAGGGGCAGGGGGCAGGGGGCAAGGGGGAAGAAGAGGCAGAGGGGCAGGGGGCAGGGGGCAGGGGGGAAGAAGAGGCAGAGGGGCAGGGGGAAGAGGTTAGACTGGAATGAGAATCTTCTGGCTGGTTTTCCTGATTTCGCCAACGCTTCATTTCCGTCAACGCGGACTCAAATCCAAATTGACAAGCAGGTAAATTATCTGGGATAGAGAAAATCATCTCTTCTGTAACTACTGCGGGTAATTGGCGACAAAAATCTAAAGCCTGTTCTAGAGTTTCCGAACCGAACCAACTAATAGGGGCAATTTCTCCGTAACCACAGTTACCCAGACAAATAATTATACCTTCACGGGTATGCCACAACCCATGATTAGTAACCAATGACCGTAAAAACCGCCGTCGATAACAACGAAAATCGAACCGATAACCTAGAGACATTAGTAACTTTTGACTTTCCTTATGCACCTTCCAAAATAAACCCCAAACCCAACAGCAAACAACACCAAAAATGTAAATTAACTGCAATAAACTTACAATTACTCACCTTTTCCGGGAGATGATGATTTTGCTGGACATGGTGACATAACTGAAAAGCATAAGGTAAACTCAACCAACTCAGCAAAGTCCAAACAGGGAATATACCCAATAAAACAAACAGCAAAATTAGAGGATAAATAACGCCAGTGAACCAATAGAGAAGTTTTGCAGCTTTTGCCGTACCCAAACGGACAACAGGCGATCGCTTGCCGGCAGTTATGTCATCCTTAACTTGGTGAAAGTGTGAGCAAAATAAAACTAAGCTCGTAGCAATGCCCACAATCACCGAGGCTGCTAAACTATTTATTGACCAAGTTGCAGTTTGGCTATAATAAGCTGAGGCGATCGCCAAAGGCCCAAAGGCAAAAAAGCAGATAATTTCGCCTAGACCTTTGTATCCTAAGCGAAAGGGAGGCCCTTGGTATGTGTAGCCCAAAGCGCAGCACAGCAGAATTAAGCCGATAACAGTGGGGTCTTTTTGCCAAATAGCAATCGTGATTATTCCCAATAACCCAGAAACTAAACACAAGTTTCCTAGCCAAAATATTAATAGCTTATTACCAGTTAAATTTACTAAAGAATGATGTTTATTTTGGTCAATTCCCGTTTCTGAATCAAAGACATCATTACTAATATTTTCCCAAGCTAAAATTAAAATTGCTGCCGCAATAAAAGTAGAAAATACTCCCAAATTAAAACTTTTGGTTTCCGCAAAAGCCACTGCCGTTCCTACCCAAATCGGCATGATAGCAACACTGTACATCGGCGGTTTAATTGCTGCCAGCCATAATTTAATCTGAGAATTTGCAACCTGTTTTGTAGTCATCAGTCGTTATTAATGAGATAATAGTAATCTTACCCATACATAAAATTTTACAGTTTCACGAGACACCAAAACCACACCACGCCATTCAAAAAATTCTCTCCTGGTGGAACTCTGGGGTTTACTAAATATTGGTTAAATGCCAAACTTAGGTAATTTCCTGTGGTTGGTCAACCTCTGGTTAGTAACACTCATTTTTGGGCTGCAACCCAAAACTCACGATAGCTGTTCACCGCCTGGGAACACACACCATAAATAAAGCAAAGCATATTCTGGTAAAGTGGCAACTGAATATGTTACCTGTAGAAATACGACCACGTTTAATTACACTTTAGGAAGTTAACTTAAAAAAAGTTTACTATTGCTAGATCCATGACAGTTTTACCATGTCGCAGCAACTGCTTTGTCAAAAACCAAGACCTATACCATTTTCTGTTAAACGTTCAGGAAAATTGCCTTCAGCATAATTGTCGGCAAATTGTGAGTATTTCACTGGATATTGACTGGGTAGATCCCTTAGTTGTATTAGATAAACTAACGCAAGCAAATGAAATAAATTTTTACTTTGAGAATCAAGCTCAAGGAGAAGCGATCGCAGCCATTGATACTGTGAGAAAATTAGAAATTGATGGCAAAGAGCGTTTTAATCAAGCTGAGTATTTTATCAAATCTTGTCTAAAAAATATTATAAATTTTGGTAACAATCAGTCAACTTTTGCAGTCCCTTACTTTTTTTGTTATTTCAGCTTTTTTGATTATAATTCTCAAATAGATTACCCGTTTCCATCAGCTACAGTTTTTCTCCCTCGTTGGCAAATAGCAGTTAAAAATAAACGCTGTATATTAGTCAATAATATAAATATTCAAGCCAGCACCAATATAGAAAATATATTGCAGACTTTGCAACATAAAATTGCTCAAATTGAGTCCTTAAAATATGCTGCTCCAAATTTAGAACAGTTACCCAGTAAGTTTAGAAAAAAATCTGTTACTAATGCTGAAGATTTTAAACGCGCCGTGGGTTCAGCCGTAGAAAAAATTCAGTCTAGCCATTTAAGTAAAATTGTCTTAGCAAATGCCTTAGATGTCAAATCCAGCCATAATTTTAATTTATTCAAATCCTTAAACAATCTGCGGCAAATACATCCTAATTGTTATATCTTTTCTACCAGCAATGGTAAGGGACAAAACTTTATTGGTGCGAGTCCAGAAAGATTAATTACTATTCATAATCAAGAGTTAATTTCTGATGCTTTAGCTGGTTCTGCACCCAGAGGTAAAACACCTGCTGAAGATGCTGCTAATGCCAATCGCTTATTAAGTAGTCTCAAAGAAAGACATGAACATTCTTTAGTGATTGATTTTATTACTCAACGCCTTACCCAGCTAGGTTTATTACCCCAGGTATTAGCGCCACGCCTGAGACAATTATCTAACATCCAACATTTATGGACACCAATTACAGCCAAAGTTAGCCCTAATGTCCACCCATTAAAGATTGTTTCTCAATTGCATCCTACCCCAGCTGTGGCCGGTGCAACGAGAGATTTTGCTTGTGCAGAAATTCGTCGTTATGAAAGCTTTGAGAGGGGTTTATATGCTGCGCCTCTGGGTTGGGTAGATGCTAGAGGTAACTGCGAGTTTATAGTGGGGATTCGGTCGGCTTTAATAGATGGCGATCGCGCGAGGTTGTATGCTGGTGCTGGGATTGTGGCTGGTTCTGACCCTGATAAGGAGTTTGCTGAGGTGCAGCTGAAACTTCAGGCGTTACTGAAGGCTTTGGTTTAAACGCAGAGGTACTAAGTTAAGCGCAAAGGTACGCGGAGGTTTTAGTCGTTTTTTTTGTCAGGGGGATCTCCTTCAAAGGGTTGAACTCCTGTGGCTGGATAGTCGTCATCTCTGGGGCTGAAAATTCTGCTGACTGCTTCTGAGCTT
>NZ_JAYGHH010000062.1:22952-27468 GCF_034931045.1 Nodularia sp. UHCC 0506 | reverse complement strand
TTAAGGAAAAAACCACACTATATTACGAAAAGTAAATAGGGTAAAAATCCTTACCAATGACAAAGGACAAATGACGACCCCCACCAGTTAAGTTTATTTACGCCCACTTACTTAATTCGTAATTTGCAATTCGGTAAACTAAACTTTTTCAGGATGTATATAGTCTACAAAGTAGAACTTAGGAATTAGCCGGAATTTCAGCCAAGAGTAAGCAGCCATACTTAAAGCGGCTGTAATTACCAAAGGTAAACCAAGCTTGATTCGGAGTGCATCAGGAAGTAAAGCCACAGCAGCAATTACAATCATGCTATATACCAAAAGTCCCACCTGTAAGCGCTGTATAACCTTTAGCGCATTGCGACAACTACTACAATGCTGGGTATGTTGTGAATAACGATCCAGCAACACAGAACGATTATCATTCATTTGCGGGCTGGTTGGCACAGTAACTCCCACTTCTCTCCACGGTAGCTGACCAAAACAATACTTATCAAACCAATTCCGAAACTCAATTACCAAACGGTCTGCACTTGTTGGTAACTTGTAGATGGTTTTCCAGGTTTCAACTGCTTGTCTTTGTTGCAGATACTTTTCTTGCTGATGTAAAACAATCATGTCTCCATCTAGCACCAGATTACGGGTATTGATATGAGTCCACCACCGGGGTGTCAACCGATGTAGTTTTTTAGCAAAGTTACGGCTAAATTGAGCGACAATTCTGGACTTACCAGGAGACACCGGAATACAGTAAGTCACAAGTCCAAGTTTCTTCTCTCCAGAATCACCAAGGCTGATATTATACTCTAACCGACAAGGAGGTTCAAAAGTGATTGTAGTTTTCATGCGTCTATCAATCACCACTTCAATTAATTGAAAAGTTGACTCTACAATCTCCATCAATATAGGTGTAGCATATTCTCTCTTTCCCTGTACCCCGTGATGAGTAAAAGGTACGTGACTAGGGTCAGCGACATTTTCCACTAAAGTTTGCCAGTCATATTCCAAATCGCGGACATAAGAAGACCAAACATATCCCTTATCAGCATCTACTTGAGGTGACAGTGGTAACGGCGTATTGGCTGCTGTTTCTGCTGACTTATCATCAGGCCAAACCCAAATTAAATCATTAGCTTGGCGGACTGGTAGTGAAATTACACAGAATTGTTCTTGCTTTTTAGTAACAATTTCTGGCTTCTCTGCTTGGGGAATGTGAGTACAAATCCCTTGAGAATCAAATTGCCAACCATGATAACTACACATTAAATTACCAGTGTTTTCGTCCACCCGTCCTTCACTCAAAGGCGCAAGACGGTGGGGACATTGATCTAAAAATACCTGATAAGTCTCAGATGACTTAGGTTTCCAGATAACTAAACGAATTCCTAAAAGAGTGACTGGAGTTGGTCTTGTGGGGTCAATATCTTCTACAGGTGAGAGAGGATACCACTGTTGGAAAAAGTTAAATTTAGATGACATTATTAATATTGAGGAGGCTTAAATTTGGATGAAAGGTTCACGCAAAGTCAAGATATAAATAGTGTGACATGAGATGAAAAGGTGGGCATTGTTCAATTTGAATATAAAATGCCAAAATGACATCTCTTTAACTCTTCCTCTCGGCGACTCTGCGCCTCTGCGTGATAAAAAATTCATGGTCGCCGAATACGGGTAAGTTTTGCTACCATCCCCATCTAACACCAATCATGAGTAACATTCCTCAAACTGGACAACCTGCGCCTAATTTCCCCACACCTGACCAAAATAATCAGCCCATTAGCCTCAGTGATTTTAGCGGTCAGTGGGTTGTACTGTACTTTTACCCCAAAGATGACACCCCAGGCTGTACCACAGAAGCCAAAGACTTTACAGACTTAACTCCAGACTTCAGCGCTTTGGGAGCAAAAATATTAGGTGTAAGTCCAGATTCAGAAAAAGCCCATTGTAAATTTATTAACAAACATAATTTATCCATTACCCTGTTAAGTGATCCTGAACATCATCTCATAGAAGCTTATGGTGCATGGCGCTTGAAAAAATTCATGGGTAAAGAATATATGGGTGTAGCCCGGTCAACATTTCTGATCTCACCTGATGGGATAATTGCTTACACTTGGCCTAATGTCAAAACCAAAGGTCATGCACAAGCAGTATTAACTAAATTACAGGAATTAAATTTAAAATAAATTTTTGTTCGTAGTAAGCGATTCATCGCTTTTTGACACGATTGTAAAGGGCTAAAGCCCTGACTACGAACTTTATAAATTTCGCGCCTGACAGCGCTATCATCGAAGTAGGGTATAAGACTTTTCGCCAGTTGCAACAAACATGGTTCAAGTTATTTCAGCACAAAACATCACTCTCGCTTACTTAAAAGAAAATTTTGCTTTAGAGAAATCTGAAGGTCAGCAATTTTTTACAGAGTGGTTTGACTCTTTACCTGAAATTTCCGAATTAGAAAAGCAATACTTAGATAGAGTTAAAAGTAACTATCTCAGCTTATTAGAAACTACTCCTCTGCTAGAAGAAGCAGTAAAAATGGTAGTACTGTCTCCTTTATTAGATTTAGCTGAGTTTTATCGTTATCCCTTTTACATCGCTACGGAAGAATCTATAGAGATTAGTGAAACCATTATTATTAATCCTGAAGAGTCGGTAGAAACAGCTAAGGAAATTATTAAGGGTAAAATTGATGTATTAGTTATCCAAAATAAGTTATGGCTATTGATTGTAGAATCTAAACGCTCTAGTTTTTCTTTAGCTAAAGCAATACCTCAAGCACTTACTTATATGATAGCTGCACCTACTTCTGATTATCCTATATATTCGTTAATCATGAATGGGGAAGATTTCCAATTTATCAAATTAATTAAACAAAATAAAGCCGTAATATATGCCTTATCTGATAGATTCAGTTTATATAGACGTGAAAATGAATTATATAAAGTTTTACAAATTTTGATCAAACTAGGTGAAATTTTTAGTTGATTGTTTTTTCTAATTCACCCAATTATATACTGTGAGAAAACTATGGTTCAATTTATTCAAGCGCAAAATATTGGACTCGCCTATTTAGAAGAAAAATTTAATCTACAACAGGCTAAAAATGAGGCATTTTTTCCCGAATGGTTAGATAATTTACCAGGAATTACAGATTTAGAAAAACAAGAGTTAGATAAAATAAAATCTCATTTTCTGCGTTTAGCAAAATATCCTCCTTTATCTGAAGAAACAGTAAAATTAGTTGTTTTATCACCTTTGCTAAATCTGGCTGGGTTTTATGATGAACCTTTTTTTATGAGAAGTGAACAATCAATTGAAATTTCGGCGGAGGATAAAGGAGAAGTTATTCGAGGTAGAATTGATGTTTTGGTAATTCAAGAAGAATTTTGGTTATTGGTAATTGAGTCTAAACGTTCTAGTTTTTCTCTTTTAGAAGCTATACCCCAAGCACTGACTTATATGTTAGCTAATCCTCATCCAGAAAAAGCTGTGTTTGGATGTGTGACTAATGGTAGTGAGTTTATTTTTCTCAAGTTTATCCAAGAAAATATTTCCCAATATGCTTTGTCTGACCAATTTACGTTATTAAAAAGAAAAAATGAATTGTACGAAGTCCTCAGTATTTTAAAAAACCTCAGCCAAACTTTGAGTTAATTTATGTCTATTCGTCCTATATATCTCGATTGTCACGCTACTACGCCTGTGGATGAACGGGTATTAGCAGCAATGATTCCCTATTTTACAGAACATTTTGGTAATCCATCTAGTATTGGTCATGTTTACGGTTGGGAAGCTGAAGCGGCTGTAAAACAAGCACGGGAAATCTTAGCCGCAGCTATTAATGCGACACCTGAAGAAATTATCTTTACAAGTGGTGCAACTGAGGCGAATAATTTAGCTATTAAAGGTGTAGCTGAAGCTTATTTTTCTAAAGGTCAGCATATTATCACTGTGGCGACCGAACATAGTGCAGTTCTTGACCCTTGTACTTATTTGAAATCTCTGGGTTTTGATATTACTGTTCTCCCAGTTCAGCCAGATGGAATTATTGATTTAACTGAGTTGAAAAAAGCTTTGCGTCCAGAAACAATTTTGGTTTCGGTGATGGCTGCAAATAATGAAATTGGTGTATTGCAACCTTTGGCAGAAATTGGGGAAATGTGCCGGGAAAACAATATAATTTTTCATACAGATGCAGCCCAAGCTATTGGTAAAATTCCTTTGGATGTACAGGCGATGAAAGTTGACCTGATGTCGCTGACTGCACATAAAGTATATGGTCCCAAGGGTATCGGGGCTTTATATGTGCGTCGGCGTAACCCCAGAGTCCAAATTGCCGCCCAACAGCATGGCGGTGGACATGAACGAGGAATGCGTTCTGGAACCTTATACACGCCCCAAATTGTCGGTTTTGGCAAGGCTGTAGAAATTGCTTTAGCAACACAAGAGACGGAAAATCAACGTCTGACTGAACTCAGACAAAGATTATGGGAACAGCTTTCGCAGTTGTCAGGGG
>NZ_JAYGHH010000062.1:7916-22919 GCF_034931045.1 Nodularia sp. UHCC 0506 | reverse complement strand
CACCTGAATGGACATCCTACCCAGCGACTAGCGGGAAATTTAAATCTCAGTGTTGAGGGAGTAGATGGGGCGGCTTTATTGTTAGGTTTGCAGCCAATAATGGCAGTTTCTTCTGGTTCTGCTTGTTCTTCAACCAGCACAGCACCGTCTCATGTACTAACAGCTTTGGGACACTCGGAAAAACTAGCTTATGCTGCGGTGCGGTTTGGAATTGGGCGGTTTAATACTGCTGAAGAAATAGACACAGTAGCACAACAGGTAATTTCTACTGTTCAAAGTTTACAGCAGATTGAATCTAAAAGCGGGCAAAGTTTGCAGCAGATTGAATCTAAAAGCGGGCAAGATGCCCGCACTACAAGAGGTTAGGAGAATGGTTTCCAAATCCCAATTAATAGGGGTCTGAATCAAACCGCCCGCGTTTGACACTGCGGAGATAATAACCTCTGGTTGGTAGATTCCTTAAATTGAAAGTATCGCCACGGGGAACTCGCCAAATTTTGTAGTCGTGAAAGGTCAGGGGTGTTCGGGGTTGACAGACTTCTGGGAGATGGTCTCCGAAGACAAAATATGCTGCACCTCTACCCATGACTTTCGCCATACCGTATTTATCCACAACAACGGATGTTTCTTCGCTAATGGCTATACCTAAAGCAGTTTTCGATACGCCATCCTGTATTTGACGAGCAATAAAAGCCATAATTCGTCCCATTCTTTTGCGTCTGTCAAAATGGGTATCAATGATGGTTCCCCTTAAATGACTCCAGGGGAAAAAGTTATAAGTGAAAGTAATGTCTTGATAAGGGTCTTCAAGGGCTTCTCTGGTTTCGATACCTTCTTCTGAGGAAGCGCAAGCGTCGTAGACGTAATCACTTTGAATCATTGCACCCGCGCTAGTTCCGCCAATGCCTCCACCTTTGGCATAAACTGATTCAATGGCAGTTTCTAGCTTGGTGTTTTTCCAACTGCGGATATATTCACATTGGTCGCCGCCTGCAAAGAAAATTACGCCAGCATTTCTGACTTTTTCCAGTATATCAGATTTGTTGGCATCTTGGCGATTACTAATGATGAGAGTTTCTACATAGTTCACTCCCTGCATATCATAAATTAACCGATTGTAATCATCGCTACCGTAAGTACGAAGGACGACTACATTAACTTTGGTTGAGTAGTCAGTAGATCCCCTAACTTGATTAATCATCCACTGAATTGCTTCCTCTACGTCGGGGCCGCCACCACCTAAAATATGCACAGGGCCGGCTAAGGGACTGGTGAATGGATGACGTAAATCTAAAGTCTTGTCTTGGAAGTTGGGTTTCAGGAATGCTGTGAGATGGGATATGATTTCGGCTCCCATCTTCTTCCATAAGGTTCCTATATTCTTTAACCACTTTGCTATGCTTGGGAATACCTTGGTCATACTAAGCTACTGGTGCAAACCACGATTATTGCTAACTCTCGCACCAGAAAGGGGTAAATTTCCAGCGTATAGGGATTGTACTGTTTTTTTACGCCAAATAATCTAGAGTAATCTTTAATTCTCTCCGCTATGTTACCAAAATCTCCGCATTTATTGTCAGTTTTAATGCCAAACAACTTGCGATCGCTCTTGTACGACGCGGTGATAAACTGTTTCTGTTTGCTTGGCTAATTTTGTCCAGTTGAAGCGTTGCGCTAAATCTTTGTAAGCATTATCAATCAGCCATTGGCGATAACCAGGATGTTGCAAAACCTCTAAAATGCCCCAAGCGAGAGAATGAGGATTATTTACCTGGGTAACAATGCCTGTTTTTGTATGTTGCACTACTTCAGGAAATCCGCCTGTATCTGATACTACCACTGGAACGCGAGAGGCAAAGCTTTCTAACGCCACAATACCAAAGGGTTCGTAAAGACTGGGAAATACAGCACAGTCAGCAATAGTTTGAAATTTATCTAAGTATGTATCAGAGAGGAATCCTGTAAAGTAACATTTGTGTGAAATTCCCAAAGCCCAAGCTTGCTGCTGGAGTTGGTCAGTGTTTCCACCACCAATAATCACAAATTTTACATGACCTGCCATTAAAGATAACACTTGAGGCGCAGCATTAAGTAATACAGATACGCCTTTTTCATAAGTCATGCGACCAACATAATAAACAATTTTTTCATCGTCTGCGGCAAATTGGCGGCGAAAATCTTGAGCATGAAAGCCTTCGTCGTGCTGTTTTTTTTCTGGTCGAATCCCGTTATAAATAATATCGATTTTGTTACCAGGACTGTGTAGCGTTTGTTCTATCTCTCGCCGCATATAGTCTGTACAAACGATAATTCGCCAAGCGTTATAGGCGAGCAAATATTCTTTACGATGAATATAATTTTGGATGTCAGTGTGAATTCCGTTGTGTCGCCCGTATTCAGTGGCGTGGATGGTAGCAATGAGGGGGATTTTAAAGTTATGCTTTAAGGCGATCGCAGCATCTCCTACTAGCCAATCATGAGCATGAATTAAATCAAAAGGGCCTTCCTCCAGAATCAACTTTCCACCGTGATGTCCCATACTCTGGTTTAAATTGACTATCCAGTGAAAAAAGTCATTACTATGGGACACTGAGACTCGATGCACTTTTATCCCTTCAACCACCTCATACATCGATGCTTGACCAAATTCTGAGGTAATCAGGTGAATTTCATGTCCTAGATTTACCAGTTCCGGGTATAACTCCGCCACATGACGGGAAATTCCGCCAACTAACCTCGGTGGAAACTCCCAACTCAGCACCAGTATCTTCATTTACTAAAGTCTCCAATACCCTATAAATATCTAAAAATACAAAAATGGCAATTGTAGTGAGTATATTTACTACAATTCTTGGATAGAGATAATCAATCAAAATAACACAACCAGAGAAAGAGGAGAAAAATCTTTCTGCTTTTTAGTATGGTTTTGATTTCATGACATCAATAATTTTTTCACCTTGACTTCAAAGGTAAACACTGTAAGGAATATGGTTAGTTGAAATTTACCGACCAAGTTGCATAGACGGCTTAATTGATATAAACAGATACAGTGATGTCACAGTCACAACAGCAAGAAAACCAAATTGTGCGGAATTTACAGATATTACTGCAAATTAGGGAGTACAAAGTGGGAGCTAAAAATCGCTCAAATCAAAATTTAACTAGACATAATCAAACTACAACACCAGGAAAGCTAACACAAAATTGTAGAGGTTATGTAGGTCTGGTTTACACTCAAACAAGCGCAGAAAGTAGGTAGTAATTTGATGTACTGTGGAAATTTTTTTTAACTGCGTAAGTAACAAATCGTTAGATTGGATGATGGATTTGTAGGGGCGGGTTTACAGAGATGGGCATTTTTCTAGAAATAACTTCACTGAACCCACCCCTATTAAGTTTCTGCTGGGGTTTGCGGTCAATCAACTTTGATCTAATCGCAGCACTGCCATAAAAGCTTCCTGGGGTACATCCACTGTCCCTACAGATTTCATTCGCTTTTTACCTTTGGCTTGTTTCTGCAAAAGTTTCTTTTTCCGGCTGATGTCGCCACCGTAGCACTTCGCTAGTACGTCTTTCCGCAAAGCTGGGATGTGTTCACTGGCAATAACTTTACTACCAATTGATGCTTGAATTGGGACTTTAAATTGATGGCGCGGAATCAGTTCTTTGAGTTTTTCGGCCATTGACCGTCCCATGTTATAGGCTTTATCTCGGTGAACAATCATCGCTAAGGAATCAACGGGATCGCCGTTAATCATGATATCCAGCTTCACCAAGGGATTCTCACGGTAGCCAATGATATGATATTCCATGCTGGCGTAACCGCGCGATCGCGATTTCATTTGGTCAAAAAAGTCGGTGACAACTTCCGCCAAAGGTAAATCATAGGTCAGAGTAGTACGTCCTTGGGCAAGATATTTCATATCTTTGAAAACGCCCCGCCGATTTTGCGACAATTCCATCAAACTGCCAACGTAGGTTTCCGGCGTAATCATTTCTACTTGGACATAAGGTTCCTCAATTTTTTGCCGTTCATTGGGAGATGGTAAGCGGCTGGGATTGTCTATATACAGTTCTTCACCCGCAATTGTGATTACCCGATAAACTACTGAAGGGGCTGTAATAATTAAATCCAGGTTATACTCTCGTTCTAAGCGTTCCTGGACAATTTCCATGTGCAGTAATCCCAAGAACCCACAACGAAAGCCAAATCCCATAGCGCTAGAGGTTTCTGGTTCGTATTTCAGCGCCGCATCATTGAGTTCCAGTTTTCCTAAAGCTTCCCGTAAATCTTCAAACTGGTCAGCATCAATGGGGAACATTCCACAAAATACCATTGGTTTGGCTTCTGTGTAACCCGGTAAGGGTTCTGAGGCTTTAGCTTTAGTTAAGGTGATTGTGTCTCCCACTCGCGCATCGGCTACAGCTTTAATAGCTGCGGCAAAATAGCCTACTTCCCCAGCGTGGAGTTCTTCAACTTGCATTTCTGTGGGAGAAAGTACGCCTAACTCGTCAATGACATATTCTTTGCCGGATGCCATCAAATAAACGCGATCGCCTTTTTTAATTGTGCCATCCATCACCCTAAAATAGACAATTACACCTCGGTAGGTGTCGTAATAGCTATCAAAAATCAATGCCCGTAAGGGTGCATCTAGGGTATCTTTGGGTGGTGTGATCCGCTCTACAACTGCTGCTAAAATTTCATTAATGCCAATGCCCTCTTTGGCAGAAGCCAGAATCGCACCACTACAATCTAAACCAATAATTTCTTCGATTTCGCTAATTACCCGGTCTGGTTCTGCCCCAGGCAAATCGATTTTGTTTAAAACCGGAATAATTTCCAGGTCATGTTCTAAAGCTAAATACAAATTAGCTAAAGTTTGCGCCTCTACACCTTGAGACGCATCTACCACTAACAACGCTCCTTCACAAGCCACAAGGCTGCGGGACACCTCATAAGAAAAATCCACATGACCCGGAGTATCAATTAAATTTAAGACATACTCCTGACCATCCTTGGCCTTGTAATTCATCCGGGCAGCTTGCAGCTTAATTGTAATGCCGCGCTCCCGTTCAAGATCCATGTTGTCAAGGAACTGTTCCTTCATTTTGCGCTCATCTACAGTGCCAGTGGCTTGCAGTAAGCGATCAGCGAGGGTAGATTTCCCGTGGTCAATGTGAGCAATAATACAAAAATTGCGAATGCGATCTGCGGGAACATCAGTCATATACTATCTTTGCTGAAGCAGCAACCAAAGTTAAACAAGAAATTTACTTCATATATTTTAATGCTTTCTTAGCCAAGCAGCTGTTCTGGGGGAATTAATCCGTTTTTTTCTCTGTGGCATCCCTGTTTTTGCTCGACTGCACCAATTTTAGATTTGGGATTTTAAAAAATATATATAAAGTCTATTTTACATGATGGGATTGACCAACCAGGAGCGTACAATAAATATATATAAGTAAATAATGTAGGTATCGTAGACTGTTACACTGCGTAACTGCCTATAACTACTGATTTACTCACACTAACTCTGGAGCTGTTGTCTAGCGAATTTGATCACATTTACCATTTAATACCAAGTGCTGTTACTTTGGTGGGATTTTGGGGAACTATCTGATTGTGTAGTAAATTTGCACTTTAACGGTAGTGATTAAACTCATCCGAATGGTACATAATCACCGCACGACAAAGCTTTAGAGGCAACAATCTCTGAGTATAGAAACCTATGAATATGAAAGAGAAAGCTACCGGAGCGGAACACAGACAAGCCGACAAGGTAGAAATCGCTGTCCGCCTGGACTCGGAGTTACTAGAGCAAATTCAGCATTTAACCAATGATCCCAGTAAGGTGATTGAAGTGGCAATTCGTCAATGGTTGCGCGGCGAGATTCACAGAGATGATGAACTGACACGCACCCCTCGTCGCATACCTGTGCCACCACGGGGTGAATGGAATGATTGAATCGTAAACAATCTGTAAATAGAACATGAAAAAAATGTAAAGATTGTCAATCTAGGTTCAATAAACGCCAAAATACCTAATACAAGGATGCCAAAGCTGTAATAATTTACGCCAAATATTTTTACTAGCTTGAGCAGAACTGCTTTGAGTTGCCATTTGTCTATCCAACTCGATTAATGACTATTATTGCTAACTCCCAATTGCCTAACATATTTCCCCAGAATTTAGACTACTCGACAAATCAAACCGATGGCTCCTTGCCAAATATCGGTTCCGAGTTGGTGTACACGCAAGATGGGGCAGGACGCTACATGACATTTTATTGGCAGCGTAGCGAACTGATAGGGTTAAATTCTCAGCAAATAGTTCATCAGTGCAATGAGGACGAAGGTTTTGTTCCTGTAGACAATGTTGCGTACTTGGAACGGTTGCATCGGATTTTAAATAGTTTGGTGCCGGAGAAGTTTCAATGCTGGTTTAGCTATGGCCAAAAATTGTTTGAGTTGGAGTTGGTAATTTCCCCGATGATGCCGCAATTAGGAACTAGTGCCACTACAGTTTTAGTAATGGGACGGTTACTGCAAGCTAAACTCAACAAACCAGAAGTGAAGTCAAAACCACCAGAACTCACAAAGGTAGAATTGGCTTTGAGTTTAGTGCGTCACACTGGACGAACGCAGCAATACCAGAAACTGCTAAATAAAATTACCAGAAATATTCGACGGACATTGGATTTAGATGTTATTTGGCAACAAACAGTTGACAGCTTGGGAAAAGCGCTACGGCTAGAACGCTGCATTATCTGCCCTTACCAGCCTTCTAGTTCTATAGTCCGGGTGATAGCAGAGTATCACCATCCAAAACGAGCTTCGGTGCTTGGCTTAGAAATGGATGTAACTTCTGAGCCAGCCTTTACTCAGGCATTAACAACCCTAGAACCCATCGTCATGGGGGGAACGGGGTATAATTTGTGTCCCCAAAGCAAAATGTTAGTGATAGCTACAAGCCATCAAGACCAAGCCAACGGACTGATTGGCATCAGTCTGCGAGATGAATTTCATCCGTTGACAGATACAGAACTAGAACTAGCCAAAGAGTTTGCCGATCAGTTGGGTACAGCGATCGCTCATGCTACTTTATACAAAGAACTAGAAGCAGCCCGTCAAAAAGCCGAAGAAGCCTCTCGCCTCAAAAGTGAATTTCTGGCTAATGTATCCCATGAAATTCGCACCCCCCTCAACGGCATGATCGGATTTTTGAAACTGATTTTAGAAGGTATGGCAGATGATCCTGAAGAACAAAATCAGTTCATCTTAGAAGCCCATCATCTATCAATACATTTACTAAATATTATCAACGATATCTTAGATATAGCCAAAATTGAAGCGGGCAAAATGGAGCTAGTTTGCTCTCCAGTCAAGCTAAATGAGCTATTTGAAGATGTGGAAAATTTTCTGCGTCCCCAAGCCGAATCAAGAAATCTCAGCTTGCGGATGGATACACTTCCCACCTCTGATGAAATTATTGTTCAAGGTAATTTCCAACGGTTGCTACAAGTCATGCTCAACTTGGTGAATAATGCGATCAAATTCACCCAAGAAGGGGGCATCACCGTCAGCGCTGATTTAGTCTTAAAAAAGGTGAAATTTCAAGACCAGGAATTCCCCGGAATGGTGAGGGTAAGAGTCGCCGATACAGGGATTGGTGTTTCCCTGGATAAACAAGACAAACTATTTCAATTATTCTCTCAGGTGGATGGTTCCCGGACTCGGCAGTACGGTGGCACAGGGTTAGGACTGGCAATTTCCCAAAAACTCATAGAGGCTATGGGAGGTGAAGTACATTTTTACAGTCTCGGTGAAGGACTTGGTTCAACAGTCACATTCACAGTACCTCTGTATCAGCAACCAGTCTTAGTTTCTGCTAATGATATTGATTGAAATTATTGATGTTTGCCCTGTTAATATACCAGCAGGTGTTCCTTAGCGAGTCATCAATACATGACTATGAGCTATTCAACTTTAATCAACACACAATATAGGGACAATTATATCTAAAATTAAGTTAACTAACTTTGAATATCAAAATTTTCCTACCCAAAGAGGCCTGACACAATGGAATTGACAATTGAAAACGTCGAAACAGTCTTAGATGAAATGCGCCCTTATTTGATGTCTGATGGCGGTAACGTGGAACTTGTAGAACTTGATGGGCCAATTGTGAAACTGAGATTACAAGGTGCTTGTGGTTCTTGTCCTAGTTCTGCAATGACCTTGAGAATGGGTATTGAACGTCGTCTCAAGGAAATTATTCCTGAAATCGCAGAGATTGAGCAAGTAATCTAGATGCCGCAGGGCGGAAGTTAAAAGTCAAAAGTCTTATCTTCTGGGCTGTTCATTGACTGGGAATGGTAGGTTTAATTCCGCCGTGCTGTCTTAGTGGCTAGGGTGATGGGGAAAACGGGAATAACCAATGCCCCATACCCCATTCCTTGTTTTCTATTTCCTGATTATTTACTATGTCTCATCCATTACATATCGCTTTTATCTGGCATCAACACCAGCCGCTGTACAAGTCCCCTAACAGCGGCGTTTCGCTTTCTACTAGTCAGCATTACCGCCTACCTTGGGTACGATTGCATGGAACCAAGGATTATTTAGATTTAATATTAATGCTGGAAAAGTATCCCAAGTTACACCAGACAGTAAATTTAGTACCATCCCTAATATTACAACTGGAAGACTATATTGCTGGGACTGCTTTTGACCCATATCTCACAGCTAGTTTGACACCTGATGCCCAAATAACTCAGGCACAACGAGAATTTATTATCCAACACTTTTTTGATGCCAATCACCATACTCTGATTGACCCCCATCCCCGTTATGCCGAGTTGTATTACCAAAGACAGGAAAAAGGGCAAGCTTGGTGTTTGGCTAATTGGGAATTGCCAGATTATAGTGATTTGCTGGCTTGGCATAATTTGGCCTGGATTGATCCTTTGTTTTGGGATGACCCGGAAATTGCTGCTTGGTTGAAACAAGGTAGAAACTTTACTTTAAGCGATCGCCAGCGCATATATTCTAAACAAAGAGACATTCTTAGCCGCATTATCCCCCAACACCGGAAAATGCAAGCAGCAGGGCAACTAGAAGTTACCACCACTCCCTACACTCACCCAATTCTGCCCTTACTAGCTGATACTAACTCTGGACGAGTAGCAGTGCCTTCTATGACACTACCTCACCAGCGTTTTCAGTGGGTAGAAGACATTCCCCGGCATTTGCGTAAAGCTTGGGAATTATATACAGAGCGTTTTGGGCAAGAACCACGGGGTTTATGGCCTTCAGAACAATCAGTCAGCCCGGAAATTCTGCCCTATATTATTAAACAAGGCTTTCAGTGGATTTGCTCAGATGAAGCAGTTTTGGGGTGGTCTTTAAAACACTTCTTTCATCGGGATGGGGCTGGGAACGTCGAGAAACCAGAATTATTATACAGACCCTATCGCTTAGAAACTCCCGCAGGGGATTTAGCAATTGTCTTTCGTGACCACAGATTATCAGATTTAATTGGCTTTACTTACGGTGCAATGCCGCCACAACAAGCAGCAGCTGACTTAGTGGGACATATACAAGCGATCGCTAAAATGCAAAGAGACAGCGACAGCGAACAACCTTGGCTAGTCACCATTGCTTTAGATGGGGAAAATTGCTGGGAGTATTATCCCCAAGATGGCAAACCCTTTTTAGAAGCATTATATCAAACTTTAAGCAACGAACCCCATCTCAAACTCGTCACAGTCTCCGAATTTCTCCAACAATTTCCCGCCACTGCAACCATTCCTGGAGGACAGCTGCATAGTGGTTCTTGGGTAGATGGTAGCTTCACCACCTGGATTGGAGATCCCGCCAAAAATCGTGCCTGGGACTACCTCACCCACGCCAGAGAAACACTAGCCAAACATCCCGAAGCCACCGAAGAACACAACCCAGCCGCATGGGAAGCTTTATATGCTGCCGAAGGTTCCGATTGGTTCTGGTGGTTTGGTGAAGGACATTCTTCCAATCAGGATGCCATTTTTGACCAACTATTTCGAGAACACCTGTTAGGAATCTACAAAGCCTTAAATGAACCCGCACCATCTTATCTCAGACAACCATTAGAGGTTCATGAATCACGAGCTAGTCATAGGCCAGAAGGGTTTATTCATCCAACCATTGATGGTAAAGGTGATGAACAGGACTGGGACAAAGCCGGACGCATAGAAATCGGTGGGGCGCGGGGAACTATGCACAATAGCAGTTTGATTCAGCGACTTTGGTATGGGGTAGATCACCTAAATTTCTATGTGCGAGTGGACTTTAAAACTGGTGTTGTCCCAGGAAAAGATTTACCAGAAGAATTAAATTTATTGTGGTTCTATCCCGATAGGACAATGCACAATAGCCCCATTCCTATCGCAGATGTACCAGATATCGCGCCGCTTAATTACCATTACCACCACCATCTAGAAATTAATTTACTCACACAATCGATCCAGTTTCAGGAAGCTGGAGAACATTATCAATGGCATCCCCGATTTAGTCGCGCCCAAGCAGCTTTCAATGATTGTTTAGAAATTGCCATACCGTGGGCTGATTTGCAAATTTCGCCAGATTATCCCCTGCGTCTAGTTTTAGTCTTAGCCGATGAAGGACGTTACCGTGATTATGTACCAGAAAATGGTTTAATTCCCATTGAATCACCATAAATCACCCCAGCAGTAGAGAAAAAATATTGGGTGAATAAATTCTCTAGTGGACTGACAAGCCTAAAATAGTGCATTAGTTTGGAGGTAAAATAGCGCTAAAGCGCAACTACGAACATTTTTTATTGCAACATTTTAAGCTTGCCATGTCAGTAGATTAGACGGCTATAAAAGTTTGGATAACACTAAAAATATATTACCGTCGTCACCCACTTTGAAGGCTTAAAATTAGTCAAGTAAAATTAGTGACAAATTCTTTATCTTTGAGAATTTTACCCATCTTTTGATATTCACGACGTACCGCTAGAATTAAGTGAGACATTTGAATTTCATTGCTATCATCAGCAGCCAGAAAAGCAGCAGCTAAAGCAATATTACGAATATTTGCCCCTGTTAATTCAAAATTACGGGCGAGAAAATTTAAGTTTAAATCAGGACTACAAGGTAAATTTTCAGGAAATATTTTCTGCCAAATTTGGTATCTTTGCTTTTCATTGGGAAAGGGGAAATCAATTATAAATCGCAGTCGCCGCACAAAAGCATCATCCATATTCATGCGAAGATTGGTTGTGAGAATGGTTATGCCTTCATACTCTTCCATTTTCTGCAATAAATAACTAATTTCTAAGTTAGCATAACGATCATGGGCATCTTTCACTTCACTGCGCTTACCAAAAAGAGCATCAGCTTCATCAAATAACAGAATAGCATTAGCGCTAGTCGCAGCAGTAAAAATCTGATTCAAGTTTTTTTCTGTTTCCCCAATATATTTACTCACAATTTGGGATAAATCAATTTTATATAAATCTAGTTGTAATTCTTGGGCGATGATTTCCGCCGCCATTGTTTTTCCTGTTCCTGGGGTTCCAGAAAACATGACATTTAGTCCTTTACCGTGTGATAATTTAGCGGCAAAACCCCACTTTTCCCAGACTAAATGCTGATGCTTGACTTGATTACAAATTTCTCGTAATAAATTCTTTTGATTATCTGGTAATACAATATCTTCCCAAGTATACTTGGGTTGAATGTGGCGAGCTAGGCTGGCTAAATCATTTCCTGATAAGCTTCTGCACGCAGTAAATAAATCAGTTAATGTTATTTTTTCAGTAAACTCTGATACCGCAGTTTTCCAGGCGAGTTGATTAGTAGCGGTGGCGACAGCATTAGCAATTTGTGCAGAGGTGAGACGAAAGCGATCGCTCAGACTATCCAATTCTATATTATCCAGGGTAATATCTGCCCCTTGCAAGTAATTTTGCCAGTAAAAACGACGCTGTTCAAAATTTGGCATGACAAAAGGAATGGTGATCACGTGCGTATTTACCCCAGCTTTAACACCAGAGAGAATGGTAATTATAGGATATGATTGCAACTGCTGGACAAAGCTATCATATAAAATAGTGTTTTCTTTAATTTGCAAAATGTCTAAATCTTCTATATAAAGCAAAGCATTTTTAAACCAAGCTTCCCGGAATAATAATTTGATATTCGTTGTAAATTCGGCTTTAGCTTCCACAATGCGCCCCAATTCTGCTATCAATAAAGGTACTCGCAATAATTGAGCGATCGCTTCAGCAGTATGAGTTTTTCCTGCTTTATCTTCACCGGAAAAATATAAATTTAGGGGTTTACCTGCTTGCCAATTAATAGTGATTATAGATATTAAACTGTGCTTAATTTCTGGTTTTAAAGGCAATTCATCTAAATTAAATTTAGGCAAAATTAGTTGACAATAATCAAAAAGTCTGCTGTCAATTCCCGGTTCTCCTAATAATACTTGAATAACTTGGGAATCGAGTTGAATATTATGGGCTAGTAGGGGAGGATTTGTTTGATGAGATTCTGGGTAAAGGTGCAGCAAACCATGACGAATTAGAGGCGCATCAGTACTAAAATGAACCCGTTTGGTGAGTTTTTCTATGGCTGAACTGCACAGTAAATTTAAAGCTAAATCGACTGTGGGGCGTTTACAGCGTACATCATCTTGGAGATAAGCGTAAAGTTTTTCATAGCGACGGTCTAGTTCTGGGGCAAGTGCGATCGCTATAATATTGACATCGAAATTTGATAAATTAAAATTTGCCTGTAGCCAAGCTATGGGGGAGCCGTCCCAAGCCACATCTGCAAGTAATTTGTCTACATTATCACTATTTTCCTGTAATACAGGTTTTACGGTTTTACTACTTAATAACCTTTCTACCTCTTCCTCCGAAATGTGCATTCCACGATAGGAGCTATTTAATGCTTCAGCACCATAGGTTGAGCGAGCATTGGTAATAGCTTTTTCCAACAATTGATCTAATTGTTGTAAGAAGAGAAGAAGTTGATTGAGGTAAGGAGTATAAAAATTTTTGTCTTCTAACTCAACCATTGTTGATAATTAAGAGGAATATGTTTAGTTTTATGAACCAAGAGGAATAATTCGTGTTGAATGTAGAATTTCCGTATAATATTAGCCTCTACTTTTTTAATGGCGAATGTGGATATGAATACTGGTCATCAAACTTTCTATTTGTCCCAGCAATAAATTGAGAAAAAATTTGACGCAAAATTACAGGAAAACTAACCACTAAGACACGAAGTACACGAAGAAATTAACAGAGAACTGATATTAGTTAATTTATGTTCCTTTGACGCGAAAGTTAGTAGTGATGAAACTCCCAGTTCCAGTATATTGGGGTGTGGTATCGGGAACAGGTCCGCCGGGTGTGGGTTGCTGTGCGGGAACGACAACTTGAAATTTGGCTTTAAATGTACTTCCTTTGAGTAAGACTGGTTTCCCGTTACATTTGGTTCTCAGGGCTTTTTGATTGGGGGCGAGGGAGTCTATGGAAAGGATTCCTACGCCGGGAATGGGATGCGATGGAGTCATATAAGGACAACCAGGAACGATGACGCTTTTTTCATCGCCATCAACACACACCATTTTTTTGTTAATCATGTTTTTACTAAACCCCACTATATTACCAGGAATTACGGTGACAATTGCTTGTCCAAATGGGGGGTTAAACATGGCGATGTCGCCTGTGGTTAAAATATAGTCAGCCATAAATTAATAATTTGTAATTTTTAATATTTCCTGCGGAAACGCTACGCGAACGTAATTCGTAAAAGCAAATAGGGAAAGGAGAAGGTTAATTTATCCTAATTTGTAATTCCTGAACTTCTGCCTTCTGCTTTCTGCCTTTTTAATCTACCCAAGCTTCTTCTGTCATTGTGGCATCCCTGAGCATTTGCGGGGTGACTCTACCAATGATTGTGTTACCTTCTACTCCTCCGTGATTATTCAAGCGACAAAGTTCTAGTACATTCAACCTGGGACTCAAATGAAAGTCTTGTTCCAGAATGACTTGGGAAACAGGTTTTTGATTGAGATTAAAGTTGAGTTTGATGGTGATTTTGCCTGACACTGGGCAGTCATTAACATTGGATAAGACAACATAAAAGCCTTGGGGATTATCTATAAATCTCTGATAGCTGACTTTGTGTTTCCTCCGCAGTCCTTGGGCGGAAAATTCTAAATCGGGCATGAAGGGTCTAAAGGTGGAGGTACAAGATTGCATTCTTAATGTTAAAAGTCTGGCTATTTTCTCGCCTTCTGTTTCTGCTACTCCTGTAAGTTCCACTATTGCTTCTATTTCTATTTTCTTTTTAACTGGGGAATCAAATAATTTAAATTGATAAATTCTTTCTAACCATTGGGAGTTAGGAACTAGCCGCATAGTTGCACCGATTTTAGTCCCAATAAATGTATTACCAATTTTGGTTTCTTGATGGCGACGATAAATTTTTAATTGGGAATTTTCCGCCCCTGTGGGAATTTGCAAGGATGCACCAACTTGATTTCCTAAGCGTGTATTACCTTCCATACTTTGCCATAATGGTCTGGGTTTGTAAATTCTTGATCTGGCATCATGGACTAAATGCATGGTTTCACCAACTCTACCACCAAGGCGAGTATTACCGTCTATCCATTTGATTTGCGGTTGATGAATGTTTAAGGGGGGTTCTTCACTTATATTTAAGGTTTGTTCTGCTTCTGAATCTAGGCGAGTATTTCCCGACATTAATTCTAATTGATTCAGGGGGCGATAAATTCTTAAGTTGGGTTCGAGGTCAAAGGATAGGGAATCAAATATAATGTGGGAATATATTTGCTGATTGAGATTAAAGTTAACTTGAACTGTAATTTTGCCTGTGAGTTGTTCACTGCTCAAATTGGATAAGGCAATAAAAAATCCATCAGGATTACCAATAAATTGCTGATAAAATACAGTTTGT
>NZ_JAYGHH010000062.1:887-7796 GCF_034931045.1 Nodularia sp. UHCC 0506 | reverse complement strand
ATCCTCTAACAGCAAACTGTTAACGTACCTCTTTCAAGCTATCAACTTGTTTAGTAAACATTTCCGTAAATAGACTCATAACTGTACGTTCTTCACGGACTTTAATGTTAGCCACAATAGACATTCCTGATTGTAAGGAAATATTTCTTCCCTGAACATCTAAATGTTGTTTATCCAAACTAATAGTTGCGGGAAACCGATAAAATTTATATGTTTCATCTGGTGGTAACGCATCTGAACCTATGCTAATTACTTGACCTTTAATATCTCCAAACTGGCTGAAAGGAAAAGAATCAATTCTCACATCAACCTGCATTCCTGCCCGGACAAAACCAATGTCTTTATTTGTAATAAAAACCTCAGCAATATATTTATCTTCAGGAACAATTTGCAGGATTTCTTGACTAGCATTAGCTACAAAACCAGGGTTTTTAGCTTGTAAATCAAAAATTGTTCCGGCTACAGGGGCGCGAAGTTCTTGATATTCAAAATTTAACTGAGCTTGAGAAATTTTACTATTTAAATCTGCTAATGTTTGTTGATTACTTAGGACAATCCTCATGAATTGGCTATCAATTTCGGCAATACGTTTTTTGTTATCAGCTATTTTTTCTAAAACATTTTTGCTAGAAGCAGCTACAGTATTTTGGAGTTCTTGCTGTCCCTGTTCAATTGCCAACTGTAAACGTTTCATTTCCTCTTCTAATTGGGCTATTTCGGCTGTGAGTGTCTGTACCTGTTGCTGTTGATTGAGATATTGAAGCTGAGAAATACCACCTTCTTCTGCTAATATTGTCAGCTTATCTAGAATATTTTGTTGAATAGCTAAACTAGATTTAGTATCATTCTTTCGGAATAGTGTTTGAGCCAGTTGTTTTTTAGTTTTCTCCACTTCTAACTGTCCAGCAGCAGACCGAGAATCTAATTCTTTTTGAGCAAATTGTAGGCGTTTTTGTTCATCAACTCCTAAGCCTGTAACTGTATTTAAGTTGCTCAATTCAGCACGTAATAACTCATTTTCTTTAACTAAAGCTGTCCTACTTTTCAACAGAAATTCGGCATCTAGTGGTAATTTACCCCGTGAAAATTCCAATTCAGACGCTGTTGTATAACTATTTGCCATCAACTGACGATAAATTTGGTTTTCTTCGGCTAACGCCGCGCGAACCTTTTTTAAAGCATCTAATTCGGCAACAGTAGCAACAGTTTCAAAGGTAAGTAGTAAGTCTCCTGGGTTGACTTTTTCTCCATCTTTAACGTGAACAGATTTTACCACTCCACTCACAGGAGCTTGAACTTCTTTGACTGTTCCTTCAGGTTTGAGTTGACCTGTAGCTGGCACTACTTGCTCAATTTTAGCGAAATAAGCCCAAATAATTCCAAAACAAGCTAGTCCTATTAAAGTCATCATAATTGTGCGTGACCAAATTGGAGATTGGCGTAACACAACTGATTGGTCAAAATTAGTATAATTGGCATTTGCTAAAGGCTGATTAGCAGTTTTAGCTGGAGATGTTAGTACCAGTGAATCTGCTTTAACACCGTTTTTTTGTTTACCGTTGCCATTATGACCGTTGCTATTTCCGTTAAGTAAAGTCATACAATTTTAGATTTTAGATTTTAGATTTTAGATAGACCCCATAGATAAATTTAGGGGCTAGAGAACTTGAGATTTCGGATTTTAGATTTTGGATTTTGGATTTGTCACATAGATAAATTTTTGGTAAAAAAATTATTAATAGAGCCGGAGTGAGAGCAATGAAGCAACAGGTTTTATACTCAGCACTCAGCACTCAGCACTCAATTAAACATTCACTTCTTGTTGCTGATAAAGATAAAAATAATGACCTTTAGCAGCCATTAATTCTTGATGGCTTCCTTGTTCTATCACTCTGCCATTATCCATCACAACAATCATATCTGCATGGCTGACAGTGGTGAGGCGATGGGTAATAAAGAAAACCGTATTCCCTTTAAAAGCCTGAGCTAAATTTAAACAAACTTGTCGTTCTGTGGGATAGTCTAGAGCGCTTGTGGCTTCGTCTAAAACTAATAACTTTGGTCGTTGTAAAATAGAACGAGCTATAGCTATTCTCTGTCTTTGTCCACCTGAGAGTCCTGCACCCCGTTCTCCAACCCGTGTATTATAACCGTTGGGTAAGGACATAATAAAGTCATGCGCCGCAGCAATGCGAGCAGCTTCAATAATTTCATCAGTGGTAGAATCAGGATTCGTTAAAGCTATATTTTCCTGAACAGTACCATCAAACAACAGTGTTTCTTGGGGAACTACACCCACCTGTCGCCGCAGTGAATAAAGTTCGACTTTGGAAATATCGTAATTATCAATTAAAATTCTGCCTGACTCCACTTCATAGAGTCTCAGCAGTAATTTCATTAACGTACTTTTACCTGAACCACTTTGTCCGACAATGCCAATAAATTTACCCGATGCTATTTCTAGATTAACGTTAGAAAGTTGCAAAGGTCCACTTGTGGCAAATCGAAAGGAAACATTTTCAAATTTTACGCTTCCTGAAATTGCAGGTAAAGGAATATTATCACGGTCTTCTTCACCTTCTTGTGGTGTATCGACAATATCGCTTAAACGTTCCAGAGATAATGCAGTTTCTTGGAAACTTTGCCAGAGTTGAGCTAAACGTAATATGGGGCTAGTAACGTAACCTGAGATAATCCTAAAAGCGATTAATTCACCTAGAGTTAATTCGCCTTGCAAGACTAAATAAGACCCTAACCACAAAACTAACAATGCACTGAGTTTATTCAGAAAACTACTAGTTGAATTAGCCAGGGTGGAAGTAATTACAGTTTTAAAACCAGATGCTACATAGCGAGCATAACGCTCTTGCCAGGAAAAACGCGATTGTAATTCAATGTTTTGCGCTTTTACTGTTTGAATCCCCGACATTACTTCAACTAAGTAAGATTGAGTATGGGCGTTACGTTCTGCTTTGGTACGTAATTGTTTACTAATTGTGGGTGAAGCAATTAAGGTGAGAATAACAAATATAGGTATTGTGCCTAAACCAACTAAAGTTAACTGCCAGCTATAAAACAGCATAACGACAATATAAATTATCGAAAATATGGCATCTAATACGACTGTTAAGGCTGTACCAGTGAGAAATTGCCGAATATTTTCTAATTCGTTGATGCGAGTGGCTAGTTCACCTACAGGTCGGCGTTCAAAATAGCGTAGTGGTAGACGTAGTAAGTGGTCGATAATTTGTGACCCCAAACCCATATCAATGCGGTTGGTTGTATCCACAAATAAGTAAGTTCTTAATGTGGTCAGCAAGGCTTCAAATATCCCGACTACTAAGAGCAAAATGCCTAAAACATTGAGAGTGCTAATGCTGTTTTGAACTATAACTTTGTCGATAATTAACTGAATAACAAGGGGATTCGCTAACTGGGCTAACTGGACAAAGAACGAAGCAATAAAGACTTCTATGAGAACTCGCCGATGCTTTGATAAATAAGGAATAAACCATTGAATACCAAAGCGTTCTTGAGGTGTTTCTTTAGTAGCAGACAGTAATAAAACTTTTACTTGGGGAGGTAAATTGCTTTCATCAATATCTAGTTTGGCAACAAATTCAGCAGGTTTACAACGGATAATTCCTTGGGATGGTACACCTGCAACAATGGTATTAGCATCTGTTTCATATAAAACAGCATAACTATCACCATAATAAATTAGGGCTGGTGTAGGAATGCGCGTAATTGCCGCTACAGGTAATTCTACTAATTGGGATTTGAGTCCAATTAACTCGGCTATGTAAGCACAAGCGGGAAAGGATATATTACCTTGGCGTTTGATTTGTTCAGTTAAAATGCGCCGAATTACTTCCTTGCGAAAGGGGATTTTTAGGTGTTTCGAGAGCATTTGAAAACAGGCGAAGACAGTATTTATTTCGCCTTTACCGGTCACAAATGGGTAATTTTGATGTTTTTGTTTGCCTTTCTGTGGAGATGGCGCAGACTGGGGAATTTCTGCGTCTGATGCGTAGGGAATTTCTAGGTTATCTGTGATGATGGGTTGGGTAAGATTTAGAGGAGTCTCTATCTGATGAGTATCTAAAAATGATAAGTGGGCGGGAGATAAACCAATCAAACGCGCCCGATTTGTTCCTTTAACTTCTAGTTTGTTACCTAATTCTAGGCGGGAACCAGGAGAGAAATTTGTAACTGAACCACCACCACTGACAAACCAAATATTTTCCCTATCTAATTGATTAGCTGGAGTGATGCCGGGATTTAGATAATGTATTTTGGCGGTGGATAAGGCTTGTTCAGCAAGTTCTGCGAGATTATTAATTGCGTTGGCTTGCTTTTCTACTTGTGAACCCAGAATATCAAAAACTTCGATTAAATGACTGCGGTTTAAGCGTGTGTTGGCAAAGTCTGGGTAAGAAGTCAGCAGGCGTAAATATTCGGTTTTACTCAAGCTGAGACAGATAACTTCTGTGGATGCGATCGCGGTTTCACAGGCAATTTCACGTAATATACTAATCTCACCGATGATTGCGCCTGGTTGCAACAATTTTAAGGTTGTAGGTGTTTGCGTTTGGGGATGATATCCCAACAACCGGACTTTTCCTTCGTAAAGAATAGTAATTTGTTCGGGAAGTTTTTCTTGACCAATTATTTTTTGTCCTATACGGTAGCGCCAGGCTTGTAGTTGTTTGGAGAGATGAGTTATCTCTTCGGTAGGTAGTTGGTTAAATCCCTCTAGCTGGGCAATAAATTCTTGAAAGGAACTTGTAATGTAAGTCATGCCTTGATTAGTATGTCTAAAAGTGTATTTATAACTACATCTGAGAAGTTGGATTTATATTTTTACTGGGGTATTTTCTATCTGCTGGATTTGGCAATTTTGCGCTGTGATCTGTGCTTGTAACCAACTATTAAAACGCTCATTCAGCAAGCGTTGACGCAGGGAATTATCTAACTGTGTGAGTAATAACTTTTCTAGACGGACTATGACAATCCAGTTTTCTAATTGAATGGGTGCTAATAGTTGTTGTGGCTGGCTAGTGGCTAATATTTTGGCTAAAGCTGGATGAATAGTTTGCAGTTCTATGGGACCGATTAAACCATTGGTCTGTGCTTCTGGTCCTTGAGAATATTCCCGCGCCAATTCTGCAAAAGTTTGTTCTCCTGCTTCCAGACGAAAATAAATTTCTTGAGCAATCCCAATATCATTAGTTCTAATCAGAGAATAGACTACTCTATCTAATTGGGATTTGCGCTGTGAAAAATATGATTCTAAATCGTCTCCCCAGGTGAGATGCTTGAATTTTTCGATTTTAAATTGGCGGATGGCGATCGCATCTAACTGTTCTGCACTGATGTTATTTTGCTCCAGCCAACGCTGACGCACATCCTCAGAGGTGATTTGGTATTGTTGGGCTAAGTTTTCACAGGCGATTTTTTCTTCTTCTGGTGTACATGAAATTGGTGCGATCGCTTGATCAAGCACTACCTCTTTGATTAGCTGCGGCAGCATTTGGTATTTTTCCAGCAACAGTAATACTTCTGTGGCCATCAGCTGGCGATCGCCCACTTGTAAAACTGGTATCATGTTACTTTCATTTTGTGTTGCCACGACAATTTATTCTCTCAAGAAGATAATGGAAATATTTTGAGAACAGATTATGAATTGGTTAAAATTATCTGCTTGTATCTTAGCTCATTTTGTGCATTTTAATTCACAGCCTCAAATCATGCTCATTTGCTAGACTATACTATATGTGTGTAGTACAAACTTATTTATAATCATGATTTTTTTATAATTAGGGTTTGCTGTTCGCATAGCGTGCCGTTAGGCATAAAAGTTTTATCGTGGAGATAGGGCGAAGACAATGATTTTGCTCTCTTGGTGATATCGAAAAAACCGCCGATACTGTTGAAAAATTTAGCTCTAAACCAGTGTTTATAATCATCTCCAAGTGTAGCTCCTTGGCGATAATCACTACGTGTTTGATCTTGAGGAATAATATCAAATGCCAACTTTGCGATCGCACCAATTCTTGTAGAGCGAGTTTAATCAGTTCTTCTTGAGTAGTGAGATTGGTAAGTTGCAAGGCTTTCTTAAGAAGGGAGTCGTCAAGATTGAGGGTGATTTATATAAGGTAACTATTAGAAAATTGGTTTTAGTCTAGTGTCGCTAAATCATCTTTTCTCATTTTGTCTGCTGCACTACTATCTTCTGTTTTGGATAGAGATGTGTTTCCCCTGAAATTAACAGCAATACTAAATTTGGATGAACACAAATTTTCGATCTTCCAGCCAACAAAAAACTAAGGTTTCACCCCAGAGTGATGAAAGAGCGCTAATTGCTGATGCGGCTGTTCCAACATCGCAATATATCTGACAGGACGTGTAAGCTTTTTAACTTTCCCAAGCTTCTCTGCTGCTTCCAACCAAACACCTACCAGCTTTTTAGGAAGTTTGAACATTTCTGAAATCTCTTCTTTTGTACGTTCCGTACTGAGGGCTTTTTCTATATATGGCAGCATTATGAAGAAGGCATCATAATTTCCATCAGAGGAAGAAGTATTTGCATTACTCTGTTCTTCGCTAACACCTATTGCTTCTAATTCAGCATTTAGTTCATTGGAAGGTTTTTGCAATTTATCTTCAATAGAGACTGCATCATGAAGCTGAAGTTGTAATGTATTAGCAAAACTCGATTTCTCTCTCTCTTCATCAGATTTACTTGCAATTACATATAAAGATTTGAATATTTCATTGTATGTTTGCTTGCCAACACCTTCGATTTTCCCTAATTCTCTAAATCTTCTAATTGGCAAAGCGTAAATTATTTTTTTTCTAATGTCATATCTTATATTAACTTCTTTGTCCCACCCAGAACTTTCAATA
>NZ_JAYGHH010000062.1:0-785 GCF_034931045.1 Nodularia sp. UHCC 0506 | reverse complement strand
TATTATTTACCAAATTAACCATTGATCCCTCTATACCTGTTGCCTCTTCTTCTCGATCTAAACAGATAAACACATCAATATCGAGGTTTTGCAAGTATTTTTCCATTAAGGGGGATACATCACGCCAAGTAAGCCCACCATTGCTACATCCTAACTTAGGAAAAGCAACAGAGGTAATTCCCCCTTTTTGATAGTAGTTGGAAAAATACTTAAGCCCCTCCTCTATCCATTCAATTTTAGAGGGGTACTTCCAATGAATCTTTGTAGGGAAGTTAAGAATCCAAACAGTTTCATAATTTTTGTAAAGATAAGGTCTACCAACCTTAGCCTCTTTTCTCCGACATCGTTCTATATAGTCTCTTTCCATTTCTGGAAATCTTAGCTGAAACTCTAGAGCCAATCCAGCACCCATTACGCCAACGCAGTTAATTGTGTTAACAATCGTTTGCGCGTTAACGTTAAAAACTGTAGTATCAGTGTAATGAAGCATTGTCAAAAATATAAGTCTGGATCTACCATTCCTATAATATCGGTTCTTTGTATTGCAGTGATGATAATATTGCTATGTTTCTGGGAACAACAAAATATTGCCTGAATTTTATTTGGTGCTATTTTCGGGTGAACAAGTATCTCTGCACATTTTATACGTCTGCCATCTTCAAAATCATTCCAGTATTTCGCCCAAATTATGTTCCAGGGCAGTTGGTTAAGCATTTGTGTATCCCGATAAAATCGAGTATCCCCTGCGGCTGCGTTTCCATCAGAAAAAATAACATTTGGTTCTA
>NZ_JAYGHH010000061.1:0-30114 GCF_034931045.1 Nodularia sp. UHCC 0506 | reverse complement strand
ATTCTCTAGCTTTTGGCTTTATTCAGCAAGTCCTACTTAATTGACATTATTTTCAAAAGTGGAATGTAATAATCGACCTTTTGGCATTCTAAAAATTGGGATTTTTGGTTAACCGAACCGTATTGGTACAGCTTTCAGTTTTGAGGATGTACCTCATAGCTGCTGGAAGTGCTGTAATACTCTATTTTTTTCAAAATGAGAATTGCTGGGTCTTTTTCCATAATTGCTATCTTCTGCCGTAATTATTCACACTTGTCAATACTCCACCACCTGAATCATTACGATTTTTTTTATTATTTTTTGTAATTTGTCAAGCCCATACTATACTAACTTGGATGAATTTACCGTACTAAATGAAGAATGAAGAAAATATTGCTATTTAAATTTAACGACAGCACTTTTATTTTCAAAGTACCACACCTAAATATCTAAAAGGTTTATAGGAAAAGGGTTATAGGATTTCGTTTTGTACCAAACCGTTACAGAAAGTGCTGTAAGTAACAGAAGATTATCCCCTGTTTTTATATTTTTTAACTGGGAATAATCCTTCAAAATTCCTACAAATCTTGATTTGTAGCCAAAAAACCGCAATCATACTACAAAATCGTATTGCTCTCGTTGAGAAGTTAAATATAAGTCTTAATATATATATAAATATGTATTTGTGTAACAAATTATTACGAGATGAAATATATGTATAATTTAACTGATAATTATTATAGATATATTCCAAAATTAAGTATATTCCGAAATTTAAGGGTGTATGGTTTGTATCCCTGCAATGAATACCTGTTAATCTCAGAAGTTTAGGTCTAACCATGAACTTCTAAACAAACACAAAAGTCTAGAGGTTACAAGCTAATACAGGGAGAAAGAACGTGAACCGACAAGAGGTAATGGATGTTGTCATCAAAAATATTAGACTAAATATTCCAGACACCAACATAAATTTAGATGTTTCCCAATCAATAGAAGATTTAGGAGGTAGCGATTGTATAATTAAGACTGTAGTTTACTCTGTAATTGAGGAACTTCTAATTGATACTGACAATGCAGAAACGATTGATTTGCATAATATTAAAAATATTAATGAATTAGTCGATAAGTTATTAAGTATAAAAAACAAAGAGGCTTTATCTGAATGTTGTGAGCCAAATGTTACGGTTGTGAATTTACAAAAACTTACTTTCCTCCAGAAATTTCAGTCAGTTGCGCCAGAAGAGCGATCGCAATTTTGGATAAACTATATTCATAGTGAAGTTGTAAGTATTCTAGGACTACCTCCATCCTATCCTCTGAATCATCATCAAGGTTTTTTTGAGATGGGAATGACCTCTTTGATGGTGATTGATTTACAGGATAGACTCCAGACTAGCTTAGAGGATTTATTTGTCATTCCACCGTCATCAGTATTTGATTACCCGACAATTGAAACACTAGCAAATTATTTGCTAACAAATGTGCATTGTTCCGAAGATATGGTCAGTGATAAGCCACAATCTATAGATATAGAGCCAGATCAAACTATACCCCTACAATCGAATATCAAAACATCTCAAGACTCAGACGCGATCGCCATCATTGGTATGGGTTGCCGATTTCCTGGTGAAGCCAATAATCCAGAGGCTTTTTGGCAACTAATTCAAACTGGTATAGACGCAACAATCGATATTCCTACTAACCGTTGGCAGATCGCTGACTACTATGACAGCAATCCAGACATTCCAGGTAAGATGTATAGCCGTCGAGGTGGCTTCTTAGACGGCATTGATCAGTTTGATGCCGAATTTTTTGGAATTTCTCCACGAGAAGCAGTGAATTTAGATCCCCAACAGAGACTCTTATTAGAAGTAAGTTGGGAAGCACTCGAACACGCAGGACAACCACCAAAACAATTAGAGGGAAGTCAAACAGGGATATTCATCGGACTGATCAATGCAGATTATGCCAAACTACAAGTGCAAGCCGACGATTCCACCCAATTCAATGCCTACTATGGCACGGGAACCGCTCTGAGTGCTGCGGCTGGTCGATTATCGTACTTCTTAGGATTGCAAGGCCCGGCTATGGTAATTGATACGGCTTGCTCCTCATCACTAGTAACTGTACATCTGGCTTGCCAAAGTTTACGTAATAGAGAATGTAATCTAGCCCTGGCCGGAGGATGTAATCTTATTTTGGCTCCAGATAGCAGCATTTATCTTTCTCAAACCAAAGCCATTTCTCCAGATGGACGTTGCAAAACATTTGATGCCACTGCTAATGGATATGGACGGGGAGAAGGTTGTGGGATTGTACTCCTTAAGCGTCTTGCTGATGCTGTAGCTGATGGGGATCAAATTTGGGCAGTAATTCGCGGTTCCGCCGTCAACCATGATGGTTACAGCAGTGGTTTTACCGTTCCCAATGGACTAGCTCAAGAAGCCCTATTACGCCAAGCATTAAAGAATGCCAGAATAGAACCGCATCAAGTAAGCTATATAGAAGCTCATGGTACAGGTACACCTTTAGGAGATCCAATTGAGGTCAGAGCTTTAGGATCTGTCTTTGCTAGAAGTAATCAAGAACCTCTGAAAATCGGCTCTGTCAAAACTAATATTGGGCATTTAGAGTCAGCAGCTGGTATTGCTGGATTAATGAAGGTAGTTCTCTCGCTATACCACGCAGAAATACCACCCCATCTGCATCTAAACACCCTGAATCCACGCATATCTTTACAAGCAGGTCAGATAGAAATTCCCACAAAACCAACTCCTTGGCTAGATGATCTCCAACCTCGGATTGCGGGAGTTAGTTCCTTTGGTTTGAGTGGTACTAATGCTCATGTAGTATTAGCAACAAGGCCTAAAATTTCATCCAACTCATCGGAGCAAACAATAGAGCGTCCTCTTCACATACTGACTTTATCTGCCAAAACTGAGACGGCGTTAAGAGAATTAGCACAACGTTATCAGCAATATCTAGTTACCCATAGTGATGAATCCATTGCCAATATTTGTTATACAGCCAATGCCGGGCGATCGCACTTTTGTGAACGATTAGCCATCATTGCTAAATCCACCTCACAGTTGCAAACTCAATTAGCCGAATTTATTGACAACAAATCAACATCCACTCAGTTATATACTTCCATTCCATATTCGGTTAGTCGCAAAATTATCTTTGTATTTCCTGGTAATGGCTTTTTTCCCGGTATGGGAAACCAACTTTATCAAACCCAACCAACATTTCAAAAAGCATTCCAACACTGCGATCAGATTCTGCAACCATTACTAGGTGAATCTTTAGAAACTATTTTGTGGCTCAAATCTGCCAAAGTCTCTTCTCCTGAGCATTTTCTGGGCTTATTTGCTTTAGAATATGCCCTAGCTGAGTTGTGGAAATCTTGGGGAATTAAGCCAGATGTGGTAGTGGGTTATGGTGTTGGTGAGCTTGTATCCGCTTGTATCACAGGTGTTTTGACTTTAGAAGACTGCTTTCACATCCTGCTGCAAAAGCAGAATTACAAAAATTTAGCTCAGGGAAAAACTTTTCAGGTTCCTCTAATTTCAGGTACAACCAAAAAACGACTTAATCAAGAAGATATCTCCAGTTCAGAATATTGGCAACAATGTTTGCAATCCCCAAATCAATGCCATGATATTTACCAAGTAACAGAGTTTAATGATAGTGACTTGTTCATTGTGGTGGGTGCATCTGATAAATCATCTACTCAAACAACTTGGATAGCTTCTTTGATAGGAGAACAATCAGATTGGCAAACTCTGCTGGATAGTTTGATTAAACTTTATCTCCAAGGTATAACCATAGATTGGTCAGGGTTCGATCATGAATATCAACGTCATCGTCTAGTTTTACCAACTTATCCTTTTCAACGTCAGAACTATTGGTTATCTTTGCCCAATAAAACTGAAGTTAAAATCCCTGATCCTGCTAGAGCGTCCCATCCCTTATTAGGAAGAAGAATCTACTCTCCTTTAACTACAACAATTCAATTTCAAACTCAATTAAGCTTAGAGACTTTCCCGTTCTTAGCCGACCACCGGGTGTATCGTCAGTTAGTAGTTCCAGCTACAGTTTACCTAGCTATGGCGATCGCAGCTACAGCAGAGATTAGCAAACAGAACTTTTGCCGCCTAGAAGAAATAGTTTTTCTCAAAGCTTTAAGTTTTGATGAATCAGAAATTGTAACTCTGCAACTAATTCTGACACCCGAAGATAATCAGCAGATGTCGTTTCAGGTGTTTAGTCTCAGTCAGGCATCTACGACATTAGAAAGTAATTGGATATTACACGTCACAGGCAAAGTGCAGACTCAATCACCCATAACAGCCAGTCTGACTCAAAAGCGAATTTCAGTCGAGGAGATTCAGCGTCAATGCTCAGAAGTCAGCACAGGTGAGCAAATTTTGTATCAAACTGCACTGCAAAGAGGGCTGTACTTGGGCAATAGCTTTCAGTGGATTGGTTCAATTTGGTACCAGTCTGGTGAAGCACTGGGAGAGGTGCAAATTCCAGCAAGCATCAGTCACGGGATCAACAATGGTTGGCATCCTGGGTTCATTGACGCTTGTTTACAGATGTTAAATGCCACGTTGACTACAAAAACATGGAATAACACTGCCTATGTTCCTGTAAATATAGATTATCTGCAAGTGCTTCTCCCTCCTCGTCTGGAACAAAAACTATGGGCGCACGCATTATTGCATTCTGATAACAAATCACAATCAGAAACTTTAACTGGAGATATCCGGCTTTTTGATCACACAGGACAACTGATGATGGAAGTTGGACATCTGCGGGTGAAGTCGGTAAGTGAAAAATCCTTGCTAACTGCTCCATCACAACCGTTGAGTGACTGGTTATATCAAATGCAGTGGCAACCAAATCCCATCAATCATGGTCAATTGCTAGAACTTGGTCAATGGTTAATCTTTGCCGATGAAGGCGGTGTGGGTAAAACTTTAGCGGCTCATTTACAACAACAAGGGCAACAATGCACCTTGGTTTATCCTCGTCAGGACTATTGCCACACTGCAAATCAACAAATCTGGCTGAATCCAGAGGAAGCAGAAGGTTGGCAACGTCTGTGGGCAGATGTACATGATAATACCTTAGCTTTATTAGGTATAATTCACCTTTGGAGTCTAGATACTCAACCCCCTGCAACAAATACAGTAAATTCTTTAGTAGACCAACAAGCCTTAACTTGTGGCAGTGCGTTGTATTTAATACAAACATTGGTGCAACAACACTATGATATTCCTCCCTTACAGTTTGTCACCCGTAACGCTCAAGCAGTTACGTCACAAGATGCAATTGCGATCGCCCAATCACCACTCTGGGGCCTGGTACGAACTTTATCATTCGAGCATCCAGAACTTAAATGGAGCATCACAGATTTAGAACCTGTAAACTGTGATCTTCAAGCATCTTATTTGTTTCAGGAACTAAAGCAAGGTATAACAGATGAGTATGTAGCATATCGCCATCAAGAACGTTATATAGCTCATCTGACTAAATATCAAGAACTTACTGAATCAGTTTCATTCACCCTCAACCCTGATGCAACTTACTTAATTACCGGTGGTTTGGGAGACTTGGGGTTAGAAGTTGCTAATTGGATGATGACACGGGGAGCTAAATACATAGTTTTGCTAAGTCGTCGGGGTCGAGGTGCGACAAATGCAAAATTAGTCCAACTCGAACAATCAGATACACAAATAGTCATTGCTCAGGCAGATGTTGCCCAATACCAACAACTAGCTGAAGTTTTGCAAACCATTCATCAGACCTTACCTCCACTGCGAGGAATTATTCACGCCGCAGGTGTTCTGGATGATGGAGTTTTGATGCAGCAAAACTGGAACCGCTTTAGTCAAGTCATGGCTCCCAAAATCCAGGGAGCTTGGAATCTGCATCATCTGACTAGTGACATACCATTAGACTTTTTTGTCTTGTTTTCTTCAGCTGCTTCCCTTGTGGGTGCTGGTGGTCAAAGTAACTATGCTGCTAGTAATGCCTTTTTAGATGCGATCGCTCACTATCGGCAATTTCACGGTTTACCAGGACTAAGCATTAATTGGGGACCATGGGCAGAAACGGGAATGGCTACCAGAGGAGAGCGCAGCGAACAACGATGGCAAGCCGCAGGAATTGGACAAATTAACCCGCAAATGGGAGTGCAATTGTTAGAGCAATTGTTACAAAAATCCCCTCCCCAAATTGGCGTTTTATCAATCGATTGGCGGCAATTTCTACAGGCTTTTCCTAGTGACTCAATACCGCAATTATTCTCACAATTAGCTCTAGGGCTGGAAACTCATGTTACAGCTAACCAGCAATTATCTACAATTAGCCAGCAGCTAGAGCAAGCGTTACCTCAGCAACGGGAAAACTTACTAGTAGAACATCTGACAAATGAAATTAAACAAGTTTTGGGATTACCTGCATCCCATATTCTGAAATTACGGCAAGGTTTATTTGAAATGGGCATGGATTCACTTATGGCTGTGGAATTGAAGAATCGATTGCAAAAGAATTTCGGAAAAGTTTTACCAGCTACACTCCTATTTGATTATCCCAGTGTAGAAGCTTTGACTGCATATATTAGTCAAGAAATTATGGAATGGTCTTCCGAAAAATTACCACCGGGAACTGTATCTATTAATGAACAGCAACTAGTAGATCCAGAATCAACCGAGCTAGAAACAATTTCTGAGAATGAACTTAGCAATTTATTAGCAGCCGAAATGGCAGAAATTAATCAATTAATGAGTGGGGATTGGTAATGCAGAACGCTTCAGAACAGCAAACAGCTCAACTAAAACAAGCGCTGTTAGCTTTGAAAGAAATGCGCCGTAAATTAGAAGCGGAAAAACAGGCCAAAACTGAACCAATTGCCATTGTCGGTATGGGTTGTCGTTTTCCTGGGGCCAATAATCCCGATGAATTCTGGCATCTTCTAAATCATGGCATTGATGCAGCAACATCTATTCCCCAAAACCGATGGGATGTAGAAGCTTATCATGATTCGGACTCAGACACAGAGGGAAAAATTTACGTCCGTCAAGGCTATTTTTTATCAGATATTGATCAGTTTGATGCTCAATTTTTTGGCATTACACCCCGTGAAGCCATTACCCTTGATCCTCAACAACGTTTGTTATTAGAAGTCTGTTGGGAAGCCCTAGAAAATGCCTGTCAACCACCAGACCAATTACGCAATAGTCAGACAGGGGTATTTATGGGAGTCATGCACAATGATTACTCCCGTCGTCTGACAGCCCAGGGAAATCCAGAATATTTAAATGCTTACTACGGTACTGGTAATGGTTTGAGCTTTTTAGCTGGCAGATTATCCTACTTTTTAGGTTTACAAGGCCCAGCCATGGTTCTGGATACGGCTTGTTCCTCTTCTTTAGTAGCAGTTCATTTAGCTTGTCAAAGCTTACGCTTGCAAGAATGTCGTTTAGCCTTGGCAGGTGGTGTAAATTTAATTCTCTTTCCTGAAGTTAGTATTGCCCTTTCTCGGATGCAAGCCTTAGCTGCGGATGGCTATTGTAAAACCTTTGATGCCCAAGCAGATGGATATGCACGGGGAGAAGGCTGTGGTGTTGTAGTACTTAAGCGGTTGAGTGATGCCCAAGCAGATGGCGATCGCATTTTGGCTGTGATTCGCGGTTCCGTAGTTAATCATGATGGTCCTAGTAGTGGTTTAACAGTCCCTAGTGGACCAGCTCAAAAAATCCTCTTACAACAGGCGTTAAATAATGCCGGAGTGAAACCACATCAAGTTAGTTATGTAGAAGCTCATGGTACAGGAACATCTTTAGGAGATCCTATAGAAGTGCAAGCCTTAGCCACAGTCTATGGTCAACAGCGCCCTGGATCACAACCATTACAAATAGGTTCGGTAAAAACTAATATTGGACATTTAGAATCAGCTGCTGGTATTGCTGGATTAATTAAAGTTGTTTTAGGATTACAAAATCAAACGATTCCACCACATTTACATTTACAAGCATTAAATCCGCATATTGCCGCACAGAACCATAACATCCAAATCCCTACCCAGTCTATATCTTGGGATGTAGAAGCATCTCGGATTGCGGGTGTGAGTTCATTTGGTCTGAGTGGGATTAATGCTCATTTAATATTAGCAGAAGCCCCAAAAATCACTAGCCAAACGATTAAATTTGAACGTAAGCTACATCTATTTAATTTATCTGCCAAAACTCCAGCAGCTTTGCAACAACTGGCGCAACGTTATGCTGAGTATTCTCAAGAGTCTGCCCATATTTCTTTGGCTGATATTTGTCACACAGTTAACTCAGGTCGTAATCATTTTCACTGCCGTTTATCCCTACTGGCAGATTCTCTAGCTCACCTGCAAACTCAACTAAATACATTCACAGCAGGCAATCTAGAGCCAATACATACCGCCGACTGCTCAAAAATGCCAACACCGAGGATCGTGTTCTTATTTACTGGACAAGGTTCTCAGTATTTACAGATGGGATGGGAACTGTACCAGACTCAACCTTTATTCCGTCAAATCATAGATGAATGCGATCGCCTATTGCGTTCTCACTTAGAATATTCTTTGTTCGATGTTCTGTATCCACAAGCCGGAAACACCTCCCCCATACATGAAACAGCTTATACCCAACCTGCCTTATTTAGCTTGGAATATGCCCTAGCGCAACTATGGCTATCTTGGGGAATTCTACCAGATGCCGTTATGGGTCATAGCGTAGGTGAATATGTAGCTGCTTGTATTGCCGGAGTTTTCAGTTTAGAAGATGGTTTAAAACTGATTGCTCACCGCGCTCGTTTGATGCAAGCCTTACCTCAGAACGGAGCCATGGCTGCTATATTTGCCGATACAGAACGAGTTAAATCACTGATTGCGCCCTATGGTACACAGGTGGCGATCGCCACCATCAACGGCCCCATCAACACCGTTATTTCGGGAGAACGCCAAGCCATAAATCAGATATTGCAGACATTGCAGCAACAAGGTATTAATTATCATCTGCTACAGGTATCCCACGCCTTCCATTCACCCTTAATGACACCGATGTTGGCAGAATTTCGCCAAGTGGCGCAGTCAGTCACCTATCATCTCCCTCAGATAAACTTAGTATCAAATCTTACGGGTAAATCTACTTCCTTTGCCGAAATCGGGCAAGCTGACTACTGGTGTCGCCACATTCAAGAAGCAGTGCAGTTTGCCACCGGGATAGAAACACTGCATCAGCAAGGATACCAGATATTTTTAGAAGTGGGGCCAAAATCAACTTTAATTGGTATGGGACGGAGGTGTTTACCTGCCAATGCTGCCCTGTGGTTATCATCTTTGAATGTCGGAGGTTCAGATTGGCAATATTTACTCACCAGCTTGAGTCAGTTGTACCTGCGGGGTGCAGAAATTAAATGGCAAAATGTCGAAACAGGTTATGGACACAATATTTCTTTGCCCACTTATCCTTTCCAACGGCAAAGATTTTGGCCTCAAGAATCTCACTTAACATGGCATTCCCACACCTGTAGCAGACTTGCCAACCCCATGCAACATCCATTGCTGGGACAGCGATTTTCTTCACCTTTAGCCTCAGATATTCATTTTCAAACCCAAATTAACCTAGAAGCATTTCCTGATTTAGCAGACCACCAAGTTTACAACACTGTTGTTGTTCCAGCTGCCTTTTACTTGTCAATGTTCTGTGCTGCGGCCTGGGAAATGCGGGATACCCAGCAACAGATTATGTTAGCAGATATCGCGTTTTTACAAGCCTTAATGCTCCCAGAAGACGCAGATATCACTATACAATTAGTGTTAACACCAGAGAAATTAGGGGCTTTTACTTGCCAATTATTCAGTCTCACCTCACCCCATAGCCAAAAGACAGCAGCATCTTGGATTCTCAATGCTCAAGCTCAATTGTTATTGGTGGATAACCTGCACCAAAATCCAATTGACCCCAAAGCGATTAAAGCCAGATGCTGTAATTACACCCCCAACTCAGATGCCATTTATCAAGCTGCACAGCAACGTGGTATTGACCTCGGTTCTACCTTTAAATGGTTAGGGTCAGTTTGGCAAGGAGATCATGAAGCATTCAGCGAGATAAAATCACCTATTGGTATCCGTCACGCAAATATTTATACACTACCTCCAGGATTGATCGACTCATGTTTTCAACTACTGAGTGCAACTTTGTCTGATGAAACTCACAACTCGACTGCCTATGTTCCTATAGGGATAGAGTCCCTGCAAGTGCTAACCCATCCTAATTTTTCCAATCAATTACAGAGTTATGCTCAACGAAGAGTTACCCAATTAGCCATCTTAGTGGGAGATATTCAAGTTGTCGATGATACCCACCAAACCGTTGTTGCTATTCAAGGGCTACAAATCAAAGCTGTTAACCAATCAGCAATGTTACTGCACCAGCCAACAGACTGGCATCATTGGTTACACAAAATTACATGGCAACCTCAATCACTGACCACTGCTATTAAAACACCCTCACCATCGCCCTGGCTGATTTTTGCTGATTCAGATGGATTTGCTAACTCTTTAGCTGACTATTGGCAACAACAGGGACAGGCCTGCACATTGGTATATCCTGGACGTGAATATCAAGTCAAGGAAGGCAAATATTATTGGATCAATCCAGATCATGGGACTGATTTTAACACTCTTTTAGCACAGCCCTGGGGTGGCATTGTCTACTTATGGGGGTTAAAAAAATCTTGCAACATCGATGAATTGGCACAGATGCAAGCATTTAACTTGGGTGCTGTACTGCATCTGATCCAAAATCTGGTCAAGCAGAAATTTTCCCAGATGCCCAAACTCTACATGATTACCAGAGGCGCGCAAGCCGTAGATCCATCTCAACCTTTGGCAATAGAACAAGCAACCCTCTGGGGACTAGGACGGGTGATAGCACTAGAACATCCAGAAGTTTGGGGTGGACTGGTGGATTTAGATCCGGCAACTTCTTCAGCAGAACTATCTCTTTTGTGGAATGAATTATTACAAGCGGATAACAATCACTTGGTTGCTTTCCGTGAAAATCAAAGATATGTTGCTCGGTTACAGCGTCAGCCAGTGTTGACAACCCCATCTTCTCCAGTCATTCATCCCGACTCTACCTATTTAATTGTTGGTGGTGTTGGTGCATTGGGTCTGCAAGTGGCACATTGGCTAATACAGCGTGGTGCGCGTTATCTGGTGCTGACTAGTCGCAGGGGAGCTACTAATCAAGTCCTAGATAAGCTGAAAAATTGGGAAGAAACAGGAGTTAAAATAATTGTCTTAGCTGCCGATGTCGCTCAACCAGAATCGGTGACTCAAGTATTAACAGAAATTGATCAGCACCTGCCACCACTGCGGGGAATCTTTCATGCTGGCGGAGTCTTAAATGATGGTGTCTTACTCAAACAAGATTGGTCGCAATTTGCCCAAGTCATGGCTCCTAAAGTACTGGGTGCTTGGAACTTACATACTCAAACCGCCCAGTTACCTTTAGACTTTTTTGTGCTGTTTTCTTCCATGGCCTCGCTCATGGGTTCCATTGGACAAGGTAACTATGCTGCGGCTAACGCCTTTTTAGATGCTTTGGCTCACTATAGGCAGTCTCAAGGTTTACCAGGCTTAAGTATTAATTGGGGGCCTTGGGCAGAAGCAGGTATGGCAGTCAACTTGTCTGAACAAGTTCAACAGGGCTGGAATACTAAAGGTATCGGTCAAATTTCATCAACTTCTGGTTTGGCATCTCTGGAATATCTCATGGGCAGTGAGGTGGCTCAGATGGGAGTGTTACCTATTGAGTGGAATAAATTTTTACAACAATTTGTCAGTGGAGAGCAACCGGCTTTCTTGAATGATTTGGTGACAGTTCATCAACTACCGACAAAATCAGT
This sequence comes from Nodularia sp. UHCC 0506, assembly GCF_034931045.1. Lineage (NCBI taxonomy): Bacteria > Bacillati > Cyanobacteriota > Cyanophyceae > Nostocales > Nodulariaceae > Nodularia > Nodularia sp. UHCC 0506. The sequence continues at coordinate 18,177 of NZ_JAYGHH010000061.1, read as the reverse complement.
AGATATCCTTCAGCAGTTAGCACAGGCAACTGTTAGCCAACGCCCAGAAATTTTAATTAACCATATCCGTCAGGAAGCAGCTCAAGTTATGGGCTTATCATCCCCCCATCTGTTGGCATTGGAGCAAGGTTTGTTTGCTATGGGTATGGATTCTTTGATGGCCGTGGATTTAAAGAACCGTTTACAAAAGAGTTTTGCCCAGCCCTTGCCTTCTACCTTGGTGTTTGAGTATGCCAGTGTTGAGGCCTTAGGGAAGTATTTAGCAACAACCATTCTGGGTTGGCAAGAAACTACAACATCGGCATCAATCACTGATGATAATGCCGCAGCAGAGGTTGTCTCAGAACTAGAACAACTGGCTGAGTCAGAAGCAGAAATTTTACTAGCAAATAAATTAGCAGCACTGGAAGCAAGGATGTCAATTTATGAATAATTTTTCACAGCGAGTTGAACAGCTTTCACCTTTGAAACGGGCTTTACTAGCTCTAGAGAAAATGCAAGCCAAGCTGGATCAGCATGAGCAAGCAAAAGCAGAACCAATCGCTATTATTGGCATGGGCTGTCGCTTTCCGGGAGCAGCTCATAACCCGGAGGCATTTTGGCAACTTTTGCAAAATGGGCAACATACAACTACTGAGTTACCGTGCGATCGCTGGGACATTGAGGCTTATTATGATCCCGAACCTGGCAAACCTGGAAAAATGTACACCCGTTATGGCTGTTTTTTGCGGGAAGTTGACCAATTTGATGCGGATTTTTTTGGGATTTCTCCTAGAGAAGCTGTGAACATCGACCCCCAACAACGCTTGTTATTAGAAGTGAGTTGGGAAGCTTTAGAAGAAGCTGGTCAGGTTCCAGAAAAACTCAAAAACAGTCAAACCGGTGTGTATGTCGGCATCATGTACAGTGACTACGACCGTCGCCTGATGTCCAGGGGAACGCCAGAACAGATGGATCTATATACTAGTACTGGCAACGCTTCTAGTTTTGTCGCTGGTCGATTGTCTTACCTGTTGGGTTTGCAAGGCCCGTCCATGGTGTTGGATACGGCTTGCTCTTCTTCTTTAGTCTCTGTTCATTTGGCTTGCCAAAGTCTGCGATCGCAAGAATGTGATTTGGCTTTGGCAGGGGGCGTAAATTTAATTCTTTTACCGGAAATCACTGTTGCTCTCTCTCAAATGCGGGCGCTGGCTCCAGACGGGTTATGCAAAACCTTTGATGCATCTGCCGACGGTTACACCCGTGGTGAAGGCTGCGGGATGATTGTTCTCAAACGCCTTAATGATGCCTTAGCAGATCAAGACCAGATATTAGGGGTGATTCGGGGATCAGCAGTGAATCACAATGGGCCTAGTAGTGGTTTAACTGTTCCCAATGGACTGGCTCAGCAAGCTTTAATCAAGCAGGCTTTAGCAAATGCTCAAGTGCAGCCGCATCAAGTGAGTTATGTTGAAGCTCACGGCACAGGTACGGCATTGGGAGATCCCATTGAAATTAGAGCTTTAGGTGCAGTTTATGGTCAAAGTCGTGAGCCTGATAACCTGCTGTGGGTTAGTTCAGTTAAAACCAATATTGGGCATTTAGAGTCAGCCGCCGGCATTGCTGGGTTGATTAAGGTGGTACTAGCTTTGCAGCACGCCAAAATTCCCCCACATTTGCATCTGCAAACAGTAAATCCTCACATTTCCTTATCTGAGAATCGGATGCAAATTCCCCTAGCCTCCACAGATTGGCAAGGCGTTGATGGTCGGCGAATTGCAGGGTTAAGTTCTTTTGGTCTAAGTGGTACAAATGCTCATTTGATCTTAGAAGCAGCGCCTCAACACAGTGCTGGAGAACATCAACCAGATGGATCTGCTTATTTATTCCCCTTATCTGCCCAAACACCCAGCGCCCTCCAACAACTTGCCTATTCTTATCAAAAGTTTTTAGCCACAACCTCAGATGCTGTTTCCTGGGGAGATATTTGTTACAATGCCAGCATCCGCCGCAGTCATCATCGTTATCGTTTGTCTTTAGTGGGGAAATCTCGCGCCACTATCCAAGCAGATTTGCAAGCTTATTTACAGTCAACTGCTCCTGATTCTGTCCCAGTTTCTGGTTATTCGCCCCAAATTACCTTCATTTTTACTGATTCCCCCGAATTGCACTGGCGGGAAATGGGACGACAGTTAGTGCAAGAAGAAGTAGTTTTTTCCGAAACATTAGAGCAATGCGATCGCCTAATGCAACAATATGCAGGTTGGTCAGTGTTAGCAGAGTTAACAGCCTCTGAGTCACAGCGTCAATCGGAAATTACAGTGGTTGTGCAAATTGCTGTAGCAGCTTTATGGTGTTCCTGGGGAATTCAACCAGAAGCGATCGCTGGATACGGATTAGCAGAAATTGCCGCCGCTTATGTCGCCGGTGTATTCCATCTTGATGCAGCCATACAACTGCTTGTTTATCAAGTTTCCCCCCACAAACATCATCAACCGCAAATCATCACCCAGCCTGCTCACATTCCGATTTATTCTCACCTCACAGGGCAAATGGGAAATGGTCAAGGTATGCAGGTGAGAAATTGGGGAAAGTCCAATATAACATCTTCCCAGGCTGTAATTAATTGTCTTATCGCTCATGGCTGCAACATTTTTATAGAGATTAGCCCTCAACCTGTGTTAACTGAGGAAATTACACAATGCTGCTCCCAACAAAAAGTTATATTTACCACATTTACGCATATAGAAAATCTTGACATTAGAAGCCAACTTTTAACCAACTTAGGCAAACTCTATACACTTGGTTGTCGTATAGAATGGGGTAATCTTTATCATAGCAAGGCTCCACATCTGTCATTACTTACTTATCCTTGGCAGAGACAGCGTTACTGGTTAGATTTTCCAGAGCATCAAATTTCCCAGCCTAGAACCGAGATATCAGCCAAACATCCACTTTTGGGTTATCGCTTGCGAGAATTAGCACATTTAGCAGGGCAGTATTTTTGGGAAGTGGAACTGGATACAAAATCCTTGACTTATCTGAGAGATCATCGAGTCCAAGGCAAAGTTGTATTACCAGGAGCAGCTTATTTAGAAATGGCCTTATCTGCTGCTAAACAAGTTTTTGGTTCGGGAATTCATTATTTACAAAATGTAGCTTTTCAAAAAGCACTATTTTTACCAGAAAAAGGTGATCAAACTATTCAACTACTCCTGGCTGAGAATGAAACATCAAATACTGCTGATTTCAAAATTTTTAGTCGTCACAGCAATGCCCCATCCTCTAGTCCTTGGGTACTGCACGCAGCCGGAAAGATATGTCTAGAACTGCCAGAGACTAACACCATCATGCTGAAGCAGGTAGAAATAGAGACAATTCAAAAACGCTGTCAAGAAAAAATTACAGCAGTAGCTCACTATCAAACCATGTCTAACTATGGTTTAAATTATGGCCCTTGTTTCCAAGGAATTCAGCAAATTTGGCGACAGGATGGTGAAGTTTTCGCACAAATTCAATTACCAGAAACTTTAGGAAAAATTGCACAACCCTATCAAATTCATCCAGTCTTGTTAGATTCTGCCTTCCAATCTTTTGGAGCCGCACGACTAACAAATCATCAACAAGATACAACTTATTTGCCGGTGGGGTTAAGCAGTATAAAAGTCTATGGTCGTTTAGATCAAAAAGTCTGGAGTCATTTACTGTTAAAGCCAGAAACTGATTCAGATCCAGACAGCTTAGAAGCAGATATCTTCCTGCTGAATCAGCAAGGTGAAGTGATTTTGGAAGTGCAGGGATTTCGTGGACAAAAGTTGGATACCAGCATTGAGAAACCGACTCAGCCTGAAATTCCGGACTGGTTCTATGAAGTTCAATGGCAACCACAACCGGAAAATCTACACCCATCACCAGCCACGGGACATTGGTTAATTTTTGTGGATACCCCGGATTGGGGTGAAAAATTAGGCAATTTTCTAGCAGCAAGTGGTGATACATATACACTGATTTACCCCCAAACAGCTGATGTCGCTCAATTTTCGGCAGGAATTCCCATTGATCCGGCTGATAGCACCGCCTTTGAGAAATTGCTTGCTCAATATTTGCCAGCCAGTCCAACATTTTGCCCAGGAATTGTTTATTGTTGGGGTGCTGCCAATGCTACAAATTCCACAGATGTTGATTTGCTAGGGGAAAAATCGCAATTTCTTTGTAGTTATCTACTGCATTTAACACAAGCAATTATCAAAACAGGTGTCACTAATCCGCCTCGGTTGTGGATAGTCACTCAAGGAACTCAAGGAATTGCTAATCACAACTCTGAGATTTTCATGCACCAGTCTGCACTCTGGGGATTGGGTAAAGTTATTATCCAAGAACACCCAGAACTGCGTTGTACCCTTGTGGATGTGAGTCCAGAGAATCTTCAGACTGAGATACCGACTTGGGTACAAGAACTAAAATTCAATAGCAATGAAAATCACATTGCTTGGCGCGGGGAGGTTCGTTATGTAGCACGGTTAGTCAGGTCGCAACTCAAACTCCAGCAGTCAGTGAAATTGCGGTCTGATGCGACATATTTAATTACAGGAGGTATGGGAGGACTAGGTTTAACGATTGCTGAGTGGATGGTACAGCAGGGCGCTCGTCATTTAGCTTTAATTGGCAGACGTGGGGCCTCAACAATTGCTCAACAAGCGATCGCCCAAATGGAAAAAGCCGGAGCTACAGTCAAAGTTTTCGCGGCTGATGTCTCTGTGACTCAGCAAGTAGCTGATGTAATCGCAACTATTCAACAATCAATGCCGCCTCTACGCGGGGTGATTCATGCGGCTGCTGTTCTTGATGATGGCATCTTGCTACAGTTGAACTCAGAGCGATTACAAAAGGTCATGGCTCCCAAAATTCTCGGAGCTGGGAATCTCCATACCCACACCCGGAATTGTGAACTAGACCACTTTGTTTTATTCTCATCTGTGGCTTCTTTAATGGGATCGCCTGGTCAGGGAAATTACTCGGCTGCTAATGCTTTTTTGGACACATTAGCCCATTATCGGCGAAGTCATGGTTTCGCGGGTCTGAGCATCAATTGGGGAGCTTGGTCTCAAGTTGGTATGGCAGCAACACAAACCCCAGTGGATGAGCGTTTCTCTGACAGTGGTTTCGGTTACATATCCCCATCTCAAGGATTAGAAACTTTTGCCCAACTCCTGCAACAAGAGTCTGCTGTACAAGTGGGTGTATTACCAGCTAACTGGCAAAAATTACGTGATTCCACTCCAGCATTAGCTGAGTTACCACTGTTAAGTGATTTAATGACTGATGAAGACTTGTTGACATTACAAGATTCCACATCAGTTAAGACCATAACCAGAAAATACAACCAACTGACATCCATAGATGTGAGCGATCGCCTAGAACTATTAACTACTTGGTTACGAGAATATATTGCTCAAACCTTGAGATTACCTACAGAAAAACTAGATCCTCAACAATCTCTGAATTATGTGGGTCTAGACTCACTCATTGCCATTGAATTGAAGAATTGGATTGAGAGTCAAATGAAGGTGAGTATATCTATGGCAGACCTGTTACAAGGGCCTAGTGTAACTCAACTAGCTAACCAAATTCTCGTCAAATTTAATACAGCTTTTAACCAGCAGCAATTGTCTGACTTGGAACTGCATCAACAAGTAAACACTAATGAAGATTGGGAGGATGGGGAAATATGAGCGCAACGAAGTTTTTAAGCCAGCTATTAGAACAGGGTGTACAATTATGGGTAGAAGGCGATCGCCTGCGTTATCATGCTCCCAAAGGAGTAATTACTCCAGATTTACGCACACAACTAATTGAATACAAAAGTGAACTTCTCAGCTTATTAGCTAATACACAGTCAGCAGCTAATACACAGCCCAAGAATTCTTCCTTTCCGCTTACTGATTTACAACAGGCTTACGCAATTGGCTGCGGTGAATTTTTTGAACTAGGAAATGTATCTGCTCATTATTATGTAGAATTAACCACCAAGGAACTAAACATTACCCAATTAAACCATGCCTGGAAACGCCTCATCCAAAGGCACGAAGCTCTCAGAGTCATTATTCTCCCCGATGGTAAACAAAAAATCGTAGAAGAAATTCCCGATTATCAAATTCCTGTTATTGATTTAAGAAATAAAGACGCAGAATTTGTCAATTCACACTTAGAAAAAACTAGTCAACGCTTCGCAGATCATGGACCCTTCATTGACCAATGGCCATTATTTGAAGTCTTAGTACATCATCTAGATGAACAAAAATTCCTGCTGCATTTTAACATCAGTCTTTTGATTTGCGATGCCATGAGTAGTGGTATTTTGTTCAACGAATTATTTCAACTGTATCAACATCCCGAAGTTAATTTAAAACCTGTAGAAATTTCCTATCGTGAATACATACAGGAAATTACTAAAGTTAAAGGTTCCCCAGCTTACCAACAATCTCACCAATATTGGTGGCATCGCTTAAATACTTTACCACCTGCGCCAGAGTTACCTTTAGCAAAACAGCCTAGTTCTTTAGATTATCCTCGTTTTCGACGCTGGAGTGCGCGTTTAGAAGCCGAACATTGGCAGCAGCTTAAGCAAAAAGCAATGCAGTTAGGTCTAAAACCTGCCTCAACTGTCTGTGCCGCCTATGCAGCCGTCCTTCATGCTTGGAATAAAAATCCCCAATTTACGATTAATATTCTTTACTTCAATCGCTTACCAATTCACCAAGATGTCTACAAAGTACTAGGTAATTTCAGTTCCACACTTTTACTAGAGGTAGATTGTTCTGAGTCCATCAATTTCACAACCCATGCTCAAAACCTCCAAAAACAACTATGGGAAGACTTAGAGCATAGTTCTATTAGTGGTGTAGAAGTCTTAGGGGAACTGAATCGATTGCAAGGAGGAAGTTCTCAGGCCGCTATGCCTGTAACTTTTGCCAGTGCGTTGGGTTTAGATTCACGTCAGCAAGAATCTAGTTCCATTGCAGATTTCTGGACTCTGCAAAAAAGTGGACTGCAAACGCCTTTTGTTTTATTAGACCATCAAATTTTGGAAAATCAAGGGGCTTTGGTTCTCAACTGGGATGCAGTAGACGAGGCTTTTCCCTCTGGTTTAATGTCAGATATGTTTGCAGCCTACTGTCATTTTCTCCAGCAATTAGCCACAGATGACACCGCCTGGGAAACAAATTTATCGTTAGTACCTGATTACCAACTGCAACAACGATTAGCTATCAACGCCGACAGAACCCCTCTGTCTTCCGAAACACTGCATAGCTTGTTTACAAATCAAGTTCCACAACGCCCAAACCAACCCGCCATTATCACCTCCCAACGTCAGCTTACTTACCAACAACTCGATGAATACTCTCATCAAGTGGGAAAATGGTTACATCAGGCGGGAGCTAGTGTTAACCACCTGGTAGCTGTGGTTATGGAGAAGGGATGGGAACAGATTGTTGGGGTTTTTAGTATTCTCAAAGCTGGTGCAGCTTACTTACCCATTGATCCCAGTTTACCTAAAGAAAGGTTATGGTACATCTTAGAAAACAGTAATGTCCAATTAGTATTAACTCAATCTTGGCTGGATGAAAAGCTGGCATGGCCTGAGACAATACAACGACTGTGTATAGATCAAATTGACCAAGATCAGCGTCTACAGATGGATAGTACTGCTCTGCCACCCCTGCAAACTCCCTTAGATTTGGCTTATGTCATTTATACTTCTGGATCTACTGGTAAACCCAAAGGGGTAATGATTGATCATCGGGGTGCTGTTAATACTATCCTCGATCTTAATCGTAGGTTTAATGTGGGAGCAGGCGATCGCATCTTTGCAATTTCCTCTTTAAGTTTTGATTTATCCGTTTATGATATCTTCGGCACCTTGGCGGCAGGTGCTACTATCGTCCTGCCAGATGCGGATGCAATTCGAGATCCAGGTCATTGGTCAGATATCATGGCACGCCAGCAAATCACAGTTTGGAACTCCGCCCCCCCTCTCATGCAGTTGTTGGTTGACTATACCGCCGAACAACCTCATGGGCTACCACCTTCTTTAAGACTGGTACTGATGAGCGGTGACTGGATTCCCCTCAATTTGCCCGCACAAATTAAATCTCTACTTCCAGAAGTTCAAACCATTAGCTTGGGAGGAGCCACAGAAGCATCAATCTGGTCTATTTTCTATCCCATTACACATCTAGAACCAGAGTGGAAAAGCATTCCCTATGGCCGTCCCTTGAGTAACCAAAGCTTCCATATCTTGGATGAGGCTTTACAACCCTGTCCCACTTGGGTTACTGGAAATCTCTATATTGGCGGTGTCGGATTGGCTTGGGGATACTGGGGTGATGAAGCCAAAACCTCTGCTAGTTTTATTCATCACCCGTCTAATGATGAACGTCTTTACCGTACTGGAGACTTAGGTCGTTACCTACCTGATGGTAATATCGAGTTTCTAGGCCGAGAAGACTTTCAGGTCAAAATCCGAGGCTATCGCATTGAATTGGGTGAAATTGAAGCTGTTCTCAGTCAACATCCAGATATCCAAACACTTGTAGTGACAGCAACAGATTTCCAGGGAGACAAACAACTAATTGCCTATGTTGTGCCTGTTTCTCAACGGCATTTAAATAACCAAGAACTGGGGCAATTTTTACAAGATAAACTGCCTAATTACATGATTCCCTCGGCTTTTATTACCCTGGAGTCTCTACCAATTACAGCCAATGGCAAGTTAGATCGTCAAGCCTTGCCTCAAGTGCAAGCAAGCAACTACCAGCGCTGCAATACTTTCGTAGCTCCCAGAGACAAATGGGAAACGGAATTAGTTCAGATATGGCAAGAGACTTTAAAGGTCGAGCATCTTGGTGTTACCGATAACTTCTTTAACTTAGGAGGTAATTCTATTTCTGCGGTGCGCTTAATGACGCAAATTCAAAAACATTTTGCCCAAACACTACCGCTATCTACGCTTTTTCAACAAGGAACTATTGAACAACTAGCCCAACAACTTCGACAACAACAACCGACTCATTCTTGGTCTCCTCTTGTGGAGATTCAACCCCAAGGAAATGCTCGCCCCTTTTTCTGTGTCCATCCCGTTGGTGGTAATGTTCTCTGCTATACTCAACTTGTCCATCATCTTAGTTCTAACCAACCATTTTATGGACTACAAGCATCAGGGCTTAACCCCAATGAACAACCCATAAAAAGTATAGAAGAAATGGCTACGGCTTACATTGAAGCCATTCGCCAGATTCAACCTCAAGGCCCTTATCTATTGGGAGGATGGTCTTTTGGGGGAGTTGTCGCTTTTGAAATAGCACAGCAGTTACATGAGCAAAACCAACAAGTAAACTTATTAGCACTCATTGATTGCCAAGTTCCTAACTCCAACTTGGTTTTGGATGAAGCCCTTTTGTCAGCTTGGTTTATTCAAGATTTGCAAGGTGATTTCAATTTTGATGTTGAGCAACTCCGAGGTAAATTGCAAACCATGACCCCGGAAGCACGATTGAACTACATTCTCCAACAGGCCAGAGAACTCAATTTAGTACCAATTGATGCTGGACTGTTACAAATTCAACATCTATTCCAGGTTTTCAAAACCAACATGGAAACGATGTACCGTTACAGTCCTCAAGTTTATCCTCATCAACTGGTTTTGCTGCGGGCTGAAGAACAATCTCACAAGAATCAAACAGACCATAATTTGGGTTGGGGACAATTTGCGACTGGTGGTGTCCAAACTCAAATCATTCCGGGGAACCACTACAGCATCTTTCATCAACCCCAAGTTCAATTACTCGCCAAGCACCTCCAAGGTTACTTAATGGCAGTTACTTTAACAACCGCTTAAAGTGAAAGCCTATGTTTGAGCAAGTTTGTCTTGCATCCACTTATTAGCTAATAACACACAATTGCAAGGAGTTTCAGAATGGTATTACAAGATATTGACATTAAAGCAGTACTTACCCTTTCTCATAGTATTTATTGGTTTTTGATTACGAATGCTTCTGCCGTACGACGAAAAGGAGGGCGCACTGGAGAACCGCAAGCGAATGGCACAGTTTCCGAAAAGCAGGTCACAACACCCAAAGCTGCCCCAGCGCTTTTTTCTACAGTGATTACATATATTATGTATTACTTGTTATTAACAATTTGGTGGTTCAAACCTGAATGGGCTGGACCACAACTTCTTCCTACTTCTTTGCCATTACAAATTGCAGGTATTTCATTAATTGTTGTGGCTCTGACAGTGAAGGTGTGGGCTTTTTGGACTTTTCGTTCTTGGCGACTTTATCCCCAGGTCGATCCGGGACATCAATTAGTCCAATCTGGTCCTTATAGCAAAGTTAGACATCCGCTTTATTTTGCTTTTCAATTGTTGTATTTAGGTTCTTTTCTCCTTGTGCCTTGTTTAGGATTTTTATTGCAGTTTTTAGCCAACTTTTTCACCCATGACTACCGTTGTAAAATCGAAGAGTCTGTTTTGATTGAAGCATTTGGTAATGAGTACGAAGAATATAAACAACGTACTTCTAGACTTCTACCCTGGGTTTATTAAATCAGTAAGTCAGATTGATTAGTGTCCTCTGGGCGCACAACTTCAACTGTGCGCTCATTTCTCAGGTATGACCAAGTTACTTAATCACAAGTGTTCCAGATAAAAAAAGGGAGCATCCCACTTTGGCAAATATATCTGGTTCTTCGGTACTTTTTATGGAGAACCCAGGTCAAAATCATTGAAAGCCTTATTGTGTCGGCATTTCATTGAAATATGGGCATTATAGTTTATAACCCTTGCCCCGTAAGGGTTTTGTGATAATCAATCCTCAATCACAATAAAACAGACGCAAGAGCCATATATCTTTTCTGTCTAACAGGGGAATCAGGTTCTGACGGCTTAATGAAATATGTATCTTCCAAGTTGGGATACTCCTTAAGACTTGATAGTTAGAACTACATTACTAAAAGAAGTGCAGCTAATTTATATTATCGAAATGAGTTAAGTTGAATTCTGTTATAGCGGTTGTCATTCCAGTGCAGTACATCTAAACCTTTTATATCAAAACAAGCAGGTTTAAAAATATACCTCACTAAATTGAGACACGCTATATGTGTTTTTTTGTATGTCAATATGAACTGGAACTTCATTATTGTGTAATAGTGAAGCAAATTTATGCTGACCAATTAAGAATCAAAATAAATGTAAGAATTTGTTGAAATTTTTATTGCAAAAATATTTTTTTTCATATATAGTAATCTTAATAAAAAGTTTATCTTTTTCTTGAACACAAACCTGTTGTTACAAAAACAAGGAAATATTGTTTTATGGGATTTATTTACTTTGTGATCGATGAGTTAGTAAAAATGAACCCTGTCAAGAAATTTTTCTCTGGTTTAGGAATACTGATTATTTTGTTTGCTGTAATTAGTGGTTTGTTTTTCTTGTTCAGAACCTATAATTTATTTGGTTTGGGAGTTCTACTGTTTATTTTCCAAGTGTTAGTGCCGCGAGACTCAATTATGGAACGGATGGAAATGAAGAAAATTCAGAATCAAAAACAAGTAGAAGCCAACTAATTTGCATTTTTAGAGCTAAAATTTAAACTAGTGCAGCATGGAGTAAATATGGATACCCTTTCAAAAGATTTAAAAACTCAACGTAAAAGCTTTTTGACTTTTGACTTTTGACTTCCACTTTACAGCACTAGTAGTCTATCCAATTTATTTTGACAAGTAAAGGAACCTTCGCGAAGCGTGTACCAAAAAGGACAAAAAAGCGCATTGGCGTATCCTTCCTTATATAAGGAAAAAGGGAAAGAAGAAGAAAAATTGCAAGATTTATTTACCCGTTATTTCTGAGTTGATAGACTACTAGCCTTGTTGAATAATAATCACAGCTATATAAATAGGGTTTGCTGAATAAATATAAAGCCCAGATAAATCAAAAGTTTGAGGCTGATAAACCCGAAAGTATGTGCAAGGTTTCGCCGTGAGTGTCAGGCGAACGGTTTTTGAAGAGTGTACCATCAAAAGTGTGAATTTTGGGTTGAATGACTCAGAAAATTTGGGGTGACAAATAGCTGAGACTGTTTATGGTTCCCTGTTTTCTATCCTCACAAATAACTTTTATGCCTAACGGCACGCTACGCGAACAGCAAACCCTAAATAAAGCACCTTTCAATAATGTTTGGATAATTTAATAATTGAGATTATTCTCAAAATTGGAATTTAATAATCAATTTTTTGGCATTCTAAAAATTGGAGTTTTTTGTTAATTAAATCGTATTAAAGCACCTTCAGGTTATTCTTTTATAAATTTTCAGCATAGCAGTAGGTACATTTATACTCGTTAGTGCTGTAAACTATTCCTCTGGGTTAAAAAGTAGAATTTTTTATTAATCTATGGAAGTATAATTGCCTTGCTTATTAAGGAATATAATTCGCTGAAAAATAGATTGATTGGCAACAGAATATCAAAATTTCTGTGTAAGTCCTAATTATTTCAAAATTCACTTGATTAAGTTTTAGCGTGAATACAATTAGCCAAAAATATCAGAAAAATATGACTCTAGCTACTTCAAAAATCCAGCATTCCGAACTCACCGTTACCATAGGTAGTGATTATTTAACTATCCCAGAGGTTGTTCAAGTAGCTCGCTATAATGCCAAAATAGCCATAACTAATAACAGTGAAATTTTAGAAGGTGTAGAAGCATCCTGCGATTATATCAATAAAGCTGTTGAAGCTGGTCAGCCTATTTATGGTGTAACTAGTGGTTTTGGCGGTATGGCAAATGTGACTATTTCGCCTCAACAAGCAAAAGATTTGCAAAATAATCTCGTTAGATATCACAAGGTTGGTGCAGGAAAACTATTACCTTTAACAGATATCCGTGCAGCAATGCTGTTGCGTGTTAATTCTCACTTAAAGGGTGCATCAGGTATTCGTTTGGAGATTATGCGCCGTATGCAGATTTTCCTTAATGCTGGTGTTACTCCTTATGTATATGAGTTTGGCAGTATTGGTGCTAGTGGGGACTTAACACCTTTATCTTATATTACAGGTGCATTGTTTGGACTGGATGAAAGTTATCAGGTGGATTTTAATGGCAAAGTTGTAGATGCGATCGCCGCATTACAGAAATTAGGCTTACCTCCACTGCGATTGGAAGCCAAAGAAGGATTAGCCATGATGAATGGCACTTCAGTCATGACTGGCATTGCAGCTAATTGTGTTTATGATGCCAAAATTGGACTAGCTTTATCGATGGGAATTCATGCACTGATGATTCAAAGTTTGCATGGAACCAATCAATCATTTCATCCATTTATTCATCAATGCAAGCCTCATGCCGGACAAAATTGGGCGGCGGCTTGTATGTTGAACTTATTAGAAGGGTCAAGTTTGATTCGGAATGAGTTAGATGGTTCTCATGATTATCGGGGAAAAGAGCCAATTCAAGACCGATATTCACTGCGTTGTTTGCCACAATATATGAGTCCGATTGTGGAAGGAATTGAGCAGATTTCTCGGCAAATTGAAGTAGAAATCAATTCGGCTACAGATAATCCACTCATTGACGTTATGAATCAAGCAAGTTACCACGGGGGCAATTTTTTGGGGCAGCACGTGGGAATTGCTATGGATCAATTGCGGTACTATACAGGTTTGCAAGCCAAACATCTGGATACCCAAATTGCTTTGTTAGTCGCACCCGAATTTAGTAATGGGTTATCTCCTTCTTTGGTTGGTAATGCTGAACGTCAAGTCAATATGGGACTCAAGGGGTTACAGATAACTGGTAATTCAATTATGCCTCTACTTAGCTTTTATGGGAATTCCATTGTTGATCGTTTTCCGACCCATGCTGAACAGTTTAATCAGAACATTAACAGCCAAGGTTTCAATTCGGCGATTTTAGCTCGCCGTTCCTTGGAAATTTTTCAGCAATATTTAGCGATCGCCTTAATGTTTGCAGTCCAATCTGTTGATTTACGCACTCATCTGATTACCGGTCATTATGATGCTACGGCTTGTTTATCACCTGCCACTAAAAATTTATATATGGCTGTCCGTGAAGTAGTTGGTAAACCACCTTCATCAGATCACCCTTATATCTGGAATGATGATGATCAATTTCTAGATGAGCATATTGCACTGATTACTCATAACATTGCTACTGGTGGTGCAATTGTCCAAGCTGTGAATGAAATTGTTTTGAGTTTGTAGTCAGCAAGTCTAATGTTAAGCGGATGAATATTACAAATCATGTAGAACGGGGCAGTCGTTTATTTCCTGATAAACCTGCGCTGGTGTTTGAAGGGAAATCCTTCTCATATAAAGCCTTAAATATAATGGCAAATCAGGTTGCCAATGGCTTACAGGAGTTAGGAATTGTTAAAGGCGATCGCGTTGCTTTGTTCCTACCTAACATTCCGGAATTTGTGATTTCCTATTTGGGAATTTTGAAACTTGGTGCGATCGCGATTTCACTCAACACCATGCTCAAACAGGATGAAGTTAAATTCATTCTCAATGACTGCACTGCCAAAATATTGTTTACAACCGCAGAACTGAGCCAGCAAGTATCAGATCATGAATTACCTGCTCTAGAGCAGATTGTAATTGCAGAAGGTAACACCACTAAAGGTATCAGCCTGACTCACCTGATGGCAAATGCTTCACCTGATGCCCATGCTATTGAGTTAGATAATCAAGATCCTGCTGTCATCATTTACACATCAGGAACTACGGGTTTTCCTAAAGGTGCTACCCTTTCTCATGCTAACGTCATTGCTAATAGTTATGCTCAAAACCGTTGTTGTGGTATGCAGCCTAGCGATCGCTTACTGCTATATCTTCCCTTATTTCATTGTTTTGCTCAAAACGCCATTCTCAACAGTGGATTGAATACCTGTTCCACCATTATTTTGGAACGGATGTTTCATCCTGAGAAAATGCTGAAAACAATCGTCACTGAACAAGTAACCATGTTTTTTGGTGTCCCCACTGTCTTTATCTTCTTTCTAAATAGAGATATAACAGCCTATGACATGACTTCGATTCGCTATTACTTTGCCGCAGCCGCGCCCATGCCTCTAGAAATTACACAACAATGGCAAAAAAAATATGGACTTGTCATTCATGAAGGATATGGTTTAACAGAAGCCTCACCATGTACAAGTTATAACCATGACCTGAAATATAAACTTGGTTCTATTGGTAGCCCCATTGATAATGTAGAAATGAAAATTATCAATTCCGATGGTACTGAGGCTGAAGTGAATCAACTAGGAGAAATTATCGTGCGCGGGCCTAATGTGATGCTTGGTTACTGGAACAACCCAGATGAAACCGCCAAAGTAATTAAAAACGGTTGGCTTTATACTGGTGATATTGGTCGCATAGATGAAGAGGGATATTTTTACATTGTTGATCGTCTCAAAGACATGATTAATCTTTCAGGATTAAAAGTTTATCCCGCCGAAGTTGAAAATGTAATTTATCAACATCCAGCCGTTGCTGAAGTCGCTGTTTATGGCGTTCCAAATCTACTCCAAGGAGAACTAGTCAACGCAAATATTAGACTCAAACCCGGTCAAGTAACAACACAAGCAGAAATGATAGCATTTTGTTCTCAAAAATTAGCAACCTATAAAATCCCCCGTGCCATGAAATTTGTAGATTCCATACCCAAAAATCCTACAGGGAAAATTTTGAAAAATCTCTTGCGTGAACAAGAACTCGTTAACATTTCTACCCCTAGTAAATAGTAAAATCATGGAAGATACATATTTCATTAAGTAGGTAGGTATGATAAAATCGATATATGTTTAGTTTTGTAAAAACGTCGAAACAACTTAGTTGTAAGGTATTAGTTGAATTTGCATTTCGTTACATATTTGTAAATTTTTCCGCCCACCTACTTAAGCCGTGAAAAACTGATTCCAGAATTAGATAAAAAAGATATATTTGCCAAAGTGAAATACTCTCTAATGGCAAATATATTTGCTAATAAAATTTTAAAGGATTAATCAATGATTAGTTTAAAACAGAAAGAATATGATGTAGTCATCATGGGTGCTGGTTTTGCTGGTATATCTCAAGCTAGGCATTTACTGCTAAATGTTCCTAATATCCGTATCGCTTTAGTTGATCCTCGCCCTGAAAATCGAACAGAAAAAGACCTCAAAATCGGTGAATCAACAGTCGAAATTAGTGCAATGTTCCTGACGAAAGAATTAGGTCTTCATGAATATTTAATTGAAAACCATGCTCCTAAGTATGGACTTAACTTTCACTGGCCTAAAAACCCCTCTCAAACAGAAAATACAGATGACTACTACCATGTTTGGGGAGGACATCGTTCTCCTGCTATAGATAGTTTCCACATCAATCGAGCTAAATTTGAGCAAGATGTACTCAAAATGGTTCGAGATATGGGAGCTACTTTTTACAACGGTCGTGTTGTTGATATTGAGCTAACACCCAAAAATGAACTACATACTGTAAACGTGAAGTTAGGAGGAGAAGTAATTGAACTACAGGCTAAACATCTAATTGATACTACAGGTCGCCGCTTCATTATTGGTAAGAAAACCGATAATTTAGTCTTTGATTCAGACCAACTTTGTGGAATTAATACAGGCTCTTCATGGGTGCGTGTAAAAAATATAGACCCAAGAATTTTTGATAAAGGCTACAATCCATTAAATGGTTCAGGTAGCCGATACTACAGCACCAACCATTGGTTAGGTCATGGTCATTGGATTTGGATGCTTCCTATAGATACTAATGATCGAGAACTATCAATTGGAGTTGTACATCATAAAAATACTATTCCTGCCAATGAAATTAACACCATAGATAAATTCAAAGAATTTTTAAAAGCCAATCATACTGTTGTTTATAATATAATTGAAAGTGGTGATTGTATTGATTTTAATTACCTACCGAGACTAGCACATACCAGTAAAAAAATGCTTTCTGAAGATAACTGGTATGTTATTGGTGATGCGGCTCAGATGTTCGATCCATTTTATTCTCCAGGATTAGTATTATCAGTTTTTGCGATTGAAAGTGCTACAGAAGTTATTCGCAGTAAACTCGCTGGTGAATCTGATGCCGAACAAAAACAATTTATGTATAATAAATTTTTGCTGACAAATTCGCGCGCCTTTAATAACCTTTATAAAAAGCATGAGAAAATTTTAGGCAATGCTAGTGTCATGAGTTGGCGGCTATACATGGAAATTATGTTCTATTTTGGCCTCATGTTGCCTACTTATGTTGGCAAGTGGTTTCTGGATTTTAACTTTATCTCTAATTTTGTTAAAACAAGTGAATTTCTTTTCTTCAAAAAGAACAGTTTATTTAATGATTTTTACCAACAACTGGAAGATTTAGTTGACTCTCAAGTCAATATTGGTTTGATGGATTTCTCGCGTACTGACCAGTTAATACTAGGATACGAACCTAGAAAATTCTTTGATGATTTTCTGCAAAACACCAAATTTGAGCCTTTGCGTTGTAATGTTTATGTTGGGATTAAATCCACATTCTTTTTTGTGGCTATTTTATATATTAAACTACAAATAACTGCATTTGGAATTTGGAAACTCTTAGATCCCCGGCGCTTATTTTTCATTATCCAATTATTAGCTATGTCTATGTACATTGCTATTGGTGAGCAAATCTATAAATTTCAAATGCGCAAATTTCCTAAAAATAGTTACATCGCAAATATGAGGGAAGACTTTAAAACTTACCAGTACCAGTCAAAACTCCAACCTTGGCTTCAAAAATAAAGCGCTGACTTTTCATGGTAAGTCCTCAAACGGGGGTAAATGAGCGTGCATTCTGAAACTTACGCTACAGCGCTTCCAACTATTATGCAATACAGTTGGGTGCGGCTCTTTTCAAAAGACGGTATACTGAAAGTGAGTAATTGAGAGGATGCTTGTAGAACAAAGGTATTGAAAAAATTCTCCAGTTGAAAGACAAGCACCAGCAAGAACCAAAGTCAGAGGAGAGCATCGGAGATATGGAAGCATCTACCGTAAATGAAGATATATTTTTCCTAGAAGCACGCCAACTATTTGAAGAAATGGTGGATTGGTTAAGTTCAGAAAGTGTTTGTGGTTTGGGAC
>NZ_JAYGHH010000060.1:24538-32403 GCF_034931045.1 Nodularia sp. UHCC 0506 | reverse complement strand
CTCTTCGAGACGCTACGCGAACACTACTAACTTTTTAGGGCTTCTAACTTGTGCATAAGTCCTATCAATTACGAATTACGAATTATTGACATCCTTCAATAAAATCAATTACTTGGTGTAAAAATCCTGGCTTTGTCACAATTAACACGGTTGAATCAGGCTCAACCACAGTACTGCCATTAGGAATAATTAAATCAGTATGGGGATGGGATTGATAACCAATAATTAAAGAACCACTGGGAAAATTAGGATTTTGAGCAATTTCTGCCACACTCCGACCCACAATATAGCAATTATTGGGAATGAGCATTTTCAGTACCTCAATTTGCCCCTGTTCAAAATGCATCATTGATTCTACTTGGGGATACTCAATGGCATTCACCATCGTTGAAACTGCCAATTCTACAGTACCAATAATATGATTGGCTCCAGCTAGACGCAAAGGTTCAGCAAAATCACGGTGGCGCATCCGCGAAAAAATACGAATAACTCCGTAGTGTTTGGCAAGAGTTACCATTGCTAAGTTCAAAGCATCACTTCTGAGAACAGCTGCTAGGGCATCAGCTTTGCGAATCCCCGCTTCTAATAAGGTTTCTGTACTCACTGCGCTACCTTCAAAAGCCATCACTCCCACTTGTTCACGGGCATAGCGACAAGCATTGGGGTCTTTGTCAATTATGGCGACTGTATGCCCCAATTCTACTAATTTTTGCGCCAAATTTAGCCCCACTAAACCGGCTCCACCTATGAGGACATACATAGTGATTTTGTGATAAATTTTCTTAATATTAGCTGAAATGATGCTCTGTAAGTTGAGCAAGTGCTGGGTGGGGCGGGTTTACCAATATCGTTGTTAGGCGCAACGATGCCCACAGGGGCTGTAGAATGCCAAGGAAGAGGGTTGAAGAGGTCTTTTGCCTCGATATTGTATATTTGATGCTCCTGTTTCTATTAACCCTAATTTTGGCTAGGATATTTTTTCATCAATTCCTGAACTTGAGCGACTACTAGGGGGTGTGTATCTTGTTGTAATTTGGGTAGAAGTTCCAGCAAGACTCGGTGAGAAGCCACATTCAGATAGGCGATCGCTGCTTCTCTGACAAAGCCTGTCGGATGGCGTAGGGCGACGATGATTTCCTGAATGTTTAAGCGGATACGGCTAACTTGAGCAAAGTGAAAACAGCAGGCTAAACACCAATCAGAAAGCAAACGACTCAGTGTCAACATCCGGGCTAGGCGATCGCTCACGGACATTTGTTGATATTGGCTGAACCCAGATTCAATTAAACAATGGAGTTTGTCTTGGGGCGATCGCTGATCTAAAATATTCAACAATATCGCTTTTGTGGGCAAATTAATTGTATGGTCTAAAATCTCTAAACCCTGGGCTATATTTGCCTTTGATTCTGATTTGAGATTAAATGTAGCTGCTTGCATCTTTTCTGGCGAGTACAGCAATCTCAGTAATAGCAGCAATCTTTCCCTCACATCCATTTCTAACTCTTGCAATGCGTCTTGCAATAAGTTCACTATCACTAAAACTCTTTCTGATTGCTCATTTTCTAAAATTTGTGGTTGTTGAACATCTAAATAGACGGCGTAAATTTCTGCTAAAAACTTTAATTCCTGTTCAATTAAACTTTCCACCTGACTGTGATGAAAGGTGTCTACGCTGGTGACTTCTGGTGGCTGATTTATTTTCAGTAAACTGCGGAGAATATGATATCTGGTAGCGCCCCAAGATATTTCTAAATGCAGCCATAAGGTTTCCATTGCTTCTAGTGTGGAAATTTGGGCAATGGTGCGCCAAGCATACATCCTGACTTTTTCTGGTTTGTAAATATTGGTAGCCAACTCCAACAACATTTCTAGAGCTTCATTTTCTAGTTTAATCAAAGCTCGCATGGCGGTACTGCGGGTTGATTTATAGTATAGCGCCCCTAGTAATGCCGAATAATATTCCTCTAAACGAGTTGCAGCAATCATTTCCAAAACTGCACAGCGTACCCGTAAGGATTCATCCTGCAACAATTTGGGAATATAAATCCGCAACGCCTGTAAATATACAGCTTCTCTCAGCGCTCTTACCCCATTGACTCGTTCTCGTTCTTGTTTATGAGTCAGCATTCGGCGCATAGCTTTAGTTGCGGCAACTTTTTGCAGAGGTGTTCCCTGACGTAAAATTAAAGCGGCGGCTGTGGCGCGAATCAGTGAATGATATCGCGGTTTGAGGTATTCTTCTAAGAGAGTTAAATTAGGATTGGGTTCGGCTAACCAAACGTAACGCAGAGCTAAGGCAAAAACTTCGGGATCAACTTGTTCTTGGGGCTGTTGTAAAAAAGTGCGGACTTCTAGGGCATAAATAGGATTGGCATCTGCAATCAGCATGACTTCCAAACTTTGGCGTTGCAAATCTGGAGATAATTTGCTCAGTAAGGGTGATAAAACTTGCGCTGCTCCTTGGGGGTCAATTTGTGCCAATAGTTCAATACAAGAGCTTTTGTCGGCGGCATTACCTGTTTCGGATAAAGCTTTGATTACCCCCTGATGGAAGAAACGCAAACCCACATTTGCTGCACTGAGTTCTCCCCGTTCTGCGCTTAATACTAGCAGGTCAACATAACGCGATCGCAAGATCAAAACTACTTTTAAACAAGCTGCCGCAATAATTACAGTTTCTGCTACCAGTACCCATTTTTGCATTTCTGGGGGGATAAACAGATTAGAAACAAACAATGTCCCTAAAATAATTAGCCCTGCCAAACCCGTCGCGATCGCTTCGGCTGTTCCCCCTGATAATGTCTGCGTGCGACTGCGAATGCGTTCGGGTATGGGTTGATACAGCACCGGTCCACTACTCACCACAAAGGTGTAACGTAATAGTTCATCGGCGAATTTCAGCCCCACTAATCCCCAAAAGAAGCCTTGCGTTTGTAATGCTGGGAATAAATTCAATAAAGTGATCGCCCCTGGTAAGATAAAGCCTACAGCTACGGGTAGCATTGCAGCTGTGATAAATACCCCAAAGCGTTCTGTGACTCGGCTGGAAATAAACCACTGAGTAATTAATTCACATAGTCCCACGATGCCACCAAACAGACCTAAAAAGCTGGCTAGTTCACGGCTATCTAAAGAACTATGGAGTTCGCGCAGGTATTGAAAATCGACTAGTAAGCCAATAATTTGCAAAAGACCCACAAAAGCAAATAACTGCCAGGTATAGCGCTTTAATGGAGCTTCTAGGCGGCGATGTCGGTTAGCTTGTTCGTGGGGAATTACTCGTTGGGGCGCATCGGGAAAGGCTGTGCGATAGTGATGACTTAAATAAAATAATATACACGTACCTAAGACAATCACAGCACAGGCAATGAGAATCACTTGCTCTAGTTTGATAAATTGCAGCATCCAAGGCAAACTAAAGCCACTGATCACATCTGCTACTAACAAACCACTGCTGACTAAAGGATAGGTACGTTTAATTTCACGGATATTAAATAATTGATTAGCAACAATAGAGGTATTGAGGTCATTAATCACATATATTGCATCTACCCATAGCCGCAGCAGAAACACTAGGGCGACTGCGAGAAATTGATATTGTACTTCCCCCCGTAAGGATACTATCAAGATTAATGGCAAAACCATACAAGGGGCGATCGCTACAATCACCCACCGCAACGGGAAAATCTTTTGCAGCCAAGAATAAGCTACAACCAGTGCAATACTCATCACCGCACTAGCTATATACATCCAAGGCAAAGGGCCAGCCCCATATTCATCTAAAAACAGCGCTACTGTACTGTCTTCTGCCCAGCGCAAACCCACTGATACAGTTGTGTAAAAAGCAAACATCATCCAAGTCCGTTCGCTTTCTTCTGGTCGAAGATTCAACCACTGCAACAGTCGTCCTAAAGCCCCTTTATTTGCAGCTAACGAGTTATTTTTAAGTTCCATGCACTGCAAGCGACACTAAATTAGATTCTGAATCAGATAAATAATAAAATAAACGATTATTTGCCTTTAACCTCATCTCTATTCCCCATAAACGGAAAAAATCCTGAGCCACTGAGTATTATCTTTCCCTCTCAGCGCTCAGGACTATCAGTTTTCCGGAAATTTCAATGACTTGGGGTCATACTGAAATTTTTAGTCATGGATTATACTTGATATCTGGAAAAATTGGCAAATTATCTTTTGGGTGAAATCAGCATCATCATATTTCTCCCCTCTTTTTTGGGTGCTTGTTGGAGTTCTCCCAGTGGCTCCAAATCCTTAGCCATGCGCTTGAGCAAATGCTCTGCTAAGTCACTGTGTTGAATCTCTCGACCCCGGAACATCACAGTTGCTTTCACTTTATCGCCATCTTTGAGGAAGCGCTCGGCTTGTTTAACACGCACATTGTAATCGTGTTCTTCTATTTTATAGCGCATCTTCACTTCTTTCACATCAGCCGTGTGCTGTTTTTTCCGGGCTTCCCGTGCCTTCTTCTCCTGCTCAAACTTGTACTTCCCGTAATCCATGATCCGACAAACCGGTGGGTCGGCCTTATCACTTAGCAATACCAGGTCTAGCTCTTTTTCTTCAGCTAGTTGTAGTGCTTCTTGTGGAGGCATAATTCCCAGTTGTGCGCCATCATTATCAATGACTCGAATCTTGGGAAAGCGGATGCGCTCGTTGATTTGGGGCAGATCGCGAGTTCGTTTTTTCTCAATCACAGGCATTATGATTATGGAAGCTCTTTAGTAGTTAAGACGTGGGTTGGACTTGGTTTGCTTGGTCTTCTTTGGGATGCCTCAGAAGCACAAGACTGAATTTAGCTAAGGACTTAAGCTTGAGTCTGTTTTTATAGGATAACTAATTCATGAATTAGTCGTCACCGTATTTTTTATTCTACTCACTCTGCCCGAATTTCTCTGCCATTATTAATGTAATTTTCATAACAAAAAATCATTAAATTTTATTACATTTTTATTAGCACATCTTTAGGTATGCTATATGTCTTTGATTTTTTACTGGCTTCAGCAAATATACTTAATATCTAGAAATTTACCTAAAATAAATTACTTAGGGATTGCTGAATAAATATAAAACCCAGATAAATCAAAGGTTTCAGGTGCAAGGCTTCGCCGTGAGCGTCAGCCGAACGGTTTTTGAAAGGTGTACCATCAAAAGTGTGAATTTTGGGGATGACAGATAGCTGAAATTTTTCCCTATTCCCTATTCCTTAGTTAAAAAATGTAGTGGGGTTACACAACTAAAATTATGATGTCAATAGCAATTAAGTAAGTCATTGTAAATAATTCAAGGTTTGTAGTCAGGACTAAAGTCCTGAATTAAGGGCTAAAGCCCTTACTACGAGCTAAATTACCATGTTTTTACATTACTTTACATAGTTAGCTTTATTCTCGCCAACTTACTTATACTATTGCAACTTAACATTAATAGTCAAAGTAACTCTTTGACGCGATCGCCTGTTGCTATTACTCACCAACAATTGACTCAATCTTTCTATGATAACAAATACAGAAAATTCTCGCCATCAAGATTTAATTGGTTTTATCTGGACTATTGCTGATAAACTCCGAGGCCCTTACCGTCCACCCCAATATCGTCGGGTTATGTTACCCCTCATTGTTTTACGGCGTTTAGATGCTGTTTTAGAACCAACGAAACAAGCTGTACTGGATGCGAAGGCGAAATATCAAGCAATGGGGTTACAGGGTGAGGCTTTTGAAAAAGCGATCGCTAAAGTTGCAATTGGGAGCGATCGCCAACAATTTTTGTATAATACCAGTGAGTTTACATTTCAAAAATTATTAGATGATGCTGATGGCATTGCCAGTAACTTAAACAATTATATCAATGGTTTTTCACCTAGAGCCAGGGATATATTTGAGAAGTTTGATTTTCAAAGCGAGATTCAAAAACTCGATGAAAGTAATCGCTTATATTTAATCATTAAAGATTTTTGTAAACCAGAAGTTAACTTATCTCCCGCCCAACTTTCTAACCTGCAAATGGGTTATCTGTTTGAAGAATTGGTGAGAAAATTTAATGAACAAGCCAACGAAGAAGCGGGAGATCACTTTACACCCCGTGAAGTCATTCGCCTCATGGTAAATCTGGTTTTCTGTGAGGAAACGGATGTCTTTCAACAAGGTATTTATCGCTCTGTGTATGACCCCACGTTAGGCACAGGGGGAATGCTTTCGGTTTCAGAAGAACACATTAAAAAGCAAAACCCAGAGGCGAACTTAGGGCTATTTGGTCAAGAATATAATCCCGAATCCTATGCTATTTGTTGTTCTGATTTATTGATTAAAGATGAGCCGATTGACTATATTATCTATGGTGACACTTTAGGAGTTAAGAACGCCAAAAATAAAAGTAATAATTTCTTACCCCATGACGGACATCCTGATAAGCAATTTCATTATATGTTTGCTAATCCTCCTTTTGGTGTGGAGTGGAAACCAGAACAAGAATTTATTGAAGATGAGTATAAAAATTTAGGTTTTAAAGGTCGATTTGGGGCGGGTTTACCACGCATTAATGATGGTTCATTGTTGTTTCTCCAACACATGATTTCCAAAATGCAACCCTCCCCAGAAAATGGCGGTGCTGGTTCACGCATTGCGATTGTTTTTAATGGTTCACCTTTGTTTACAGGAGATGCGGGAAGTGGTGAAAGTAATATCCGCCGTTGGATAATTGAAAATGACTGGTTAGATGCGGTAATTGCTTTACCTGACCAGATGTTTTATAACACGGGAATTTTTACTTATATTTGGTTAGTGACGAACAAAAAAGGCTTACATCGTCGGGGGAAAGTGCAGCTTATTGATGGAACTCACCATTTTCAGAAGATGAAAAAGAGTCTGGGTAATAAGCGAAATGAGTTATCACCTGAACATATTACCGAATTGGTGCGACTGTATGGGGATTTTAAACAAAATGGTATTAGTGAAGTTCAAAAAGATGGACAGACAGAACAGCCGATTTGTTCTAAGATTTTTGATAATCGGGAATTTGGATTTTTAAAGATTACTGTGGAACGTCCGTTAAGGTTAAATTTTCAAGTTAGCCAAGAGCGTTTATCTTTACTTTGGGAACAGTCAGCTTTTCAGAATTTAGCGACGACGAAAAAGCGGAAAGATGAAAAAGTACAACAGTTAGAAATTGAGATAGGTGAAAGTCTTCAAAATCAGATTATTGAGGCTTTACAGCAATTGGATGAAAATAAGCTGTATATGTCCCGGAATCAGTTTGAAAAAGATTTGAGTCGGGTTTTGAAAAATGCCGGATTAAAATTAAAAGCTCCTGTGAATAAGGCGATTTTAGCAGCATTGGGAGCAGCTGACCCAGAGGCGGAAATCTGTAAAGATAGCAAGGGGAATCCCGAACCGGATAGTAATTTGCGAGATACTGAAATTGTCCCTTTACCGGATGATATTGCTTTACCTTTACCTTTAGATTATGGCAAAGATGCGAGTGTTGATGAATTGGTTAAATTAGTCAAGGTGCATTGTCTAGAATATTTACAACGGGAGGTTTTACCCCATGTTCCAGATGCTTGGATTGATTTTTCTAAGACTAAAGTGGGTTATGAAATTCCTTTAAATCGGCATTTTTATATATATCAGCCTCCCCGTGCGTTGGATGTGATTGAGGATGATATTAAGGCGCTAGAGTCGGATATTATGGCGATGTTGGGAGAAGTGGTTTAAGGACTAATAGTTTAATAAGATCCCCGACTTCTAAGATTAATTTATTATTTGTTTACAAGATTAAAAAAGAAGTCGGGGATCTGAACATTAATTTTCTGATCAGCTAAAATAGAACTATAGAGTTAGGAGATTTGAAAA
>NZ_JAYGHH010000060.1:21086-24506 GCF_034931045.1 Nodularia sp. UHCC 0506 | reverse complement strand
AAATTACAATTGATTTACCAGATAATTTAACAGATAAAATACAGGATAACTTAGGAAATTTATCTCAAAAAGTTCTCAATAAATTAGCTATAGAAGCTTTTTTAGAAGGATTTATTAATTTTGATGAGTTTAGACAGATGTTAGGTTTTAAGAATGATACAGATTTAAAAGCTTTTTTATTAGCAAATCTTCCTGTTCATTCTTCAGGATTATTGAATTTAGCGGGAAGTTGTGCGGATATAGATATAACAATTGATGAGCAAGGGATTTTTGAGGAAATTGATAATGATTTAATCGGAGTTTCTGATGAGTAATTATTCTTTAATTTATTTACTAGATAGCAATGCTTGTATAGTGTATTTAAAAAATAGAAATTCTAGTATTAATCGCCGTTTTGAAAGCATAGGAGAAAATAAGATTGCTGTTTGTTCTGTGGTTAAAGCTGAGTTATTTTTTGGGTCAATGAAGAGTAATAACCCTCAAAAAAGTTTAAATATACAACAATTGTTTTTACAGCAGTTTGTATCTTTACCCTTTGATGATTCCTGTGCGGAGGTTTATGGTAAGATTCGGGCTGATTTAGCCAAGGCTGGAACTCCTATTGGCTCAAATGATATCCAAATTGCTGCTATTGCTTTGGTGAATAATTTAATATTAGTGACTCATAATGTTAGAGAGTTTAGCCGAGTTGAAGGGTTAAAAATAGAAGATTGGGAAGGGGAATAATGGGTAAGTATCAGGGTTATGAAAAGTATAAATATTTTGGTGTTGAGTGGTTGGGTGATATTCCGAAGCATTGGATAAGAAGTGTTTTTAGATATTATTTTGATATTCAATTAGGAAAAATGCTTCAAAATGAACCTCAATCTCCTAATGATTATGAGATTTCTTATTTAAAGGCTATTCATGTTCGATGGGATAAAGTTGATACTGATGAACTTCCCAAAATGTGGGCTTCACCAAGAGATAGAGAGAAATATTATGTAAAAAATGGCGACCTTTTGATTTCTGAAGGTGGAGAAGTTGGAAGAACTGCTTTATTAAAGGAATTACAAGAAGATTGTATCATTCAAAATGCTTTACATAGAGTGCGACCATTAAAGCACTCAAGTGTCGAATATCTAAATTATTTAATGCGGCATATTGCAGATACAGGATGGTTTGATATTTTATGTAATAAATCTACAATTGCTCATTTAACAAGTGAGAAAGTAGGTGCTTTGGCTTTACCTCTACCTCCACTAGATGAACAAGAAAAGATCGCTCAATTTCTCGACTATAAAACCAAACAAATAGACGAACTCATCAAAAAGAAAGAAACCCTCATTGAAAAACTCGACGAAAAACGCACCGCCCTCATCAGTCACGCTGTCACCAAAGGACTAGATCCCAGCGTACCTATGAAAGATTCTGGTATTGACTGGCTGGGTAAAATTCCGAAGCATTGGAACCTTTTACCTTTCAGAAGGCTTATGGATGGCACTACTCAAAATGGCTTGTATAAATCCAAAGAATTTTTTAATGAAAGTGGTACTTCTTTTATACAGATGGGAGAGGCATTTGCAGAGCCTATCATATCTAAGACAGCGAAGGATAGGATTTTAATTACTCCAGCAGAATTAGAACAGTGGGGATTAAAAAAAGGTGATTTAATTTTTGCTCGTCGTTCTTTAGTATTTGAAGGTTCTGGTAAATGTTCTATTGTTGGAGACCTTAGCGAGAGACACGTTTATGAATCTTCCATGATTAGAGTTCGTTTAAAGACAGAAATATTAAATCCTTTATTTGCTTTCTTTTATTTTGGATCTTCATTTAGTCGGGGGCAAATATTATCTACGACAAAACAGGTAACAATAAGTGGTATAGATAGCCAACAGTTAAAATCTCTGTCATTCGTCTTGCCACCTATTGAAGAACAAGAAAAAATTATCAAATTTATTCAAAAAACAAATCAAATTAATCAGAAATCTACTAACCAAATTCGACAGGTCATAGAACTATTAAAAGAATATCGCACCTCCCTAATTACCAACGCCGTCACAGGTAAAATTGATGTAAGAGAAGTTGCTATTCCCTAACCCCAGAAACCACAACAAAAAAAGGACAATAACAATGAGTACAGAATATCACATCAAGCTTATTCAAACAGGAAAGACCCAAAGCTTAACAATTCCTCAAGAATTAAACCTATCAACAACAGAAGTAATTATCCGACAAGAAAATGGAAAACTAATCATAGAACCCTACAAGAAAAAATCCCTCCTAGAAATCTTTGCCACCTTAGATGACATTGAAGAAGAATTTCCCAATGTTGACGAAGGATTATTACCCTTAGATGATATTGAACTGTAAAAATGTCTTATTCTTACTTGCTCGACACTAATATACTCTCTGATTTTGTTAAACACCCAACAGGGAGAATTTTTTCTCAAATTCAATATGTGGGTGAAGAAAAAATTTGTACCAGTATCATTGTAGCTTGTGAATTACGATTTGGCGCAGAAAAAAGCAAATCATTCCGATTAAAAGAACGAATTGAACTAGCTTTAAAAATTATTCCTGTATTACCATTAATGCCAGATATAGATCATAATTACGCCACAATTCGCACAAATTTAGAACGTCAAGGAACTCCCATTGGTAGTAATGATTTATTGATTGCTGTGCAAGCTTTCACCCTAAATGTAACTGTCGTTACTGCTAATGTTCGTGAATTTTCTCGCGTTCCTAATTTAAAAATAGAAAACTGGCTTAAACCTGATTAAAATAGCATTAAATTATGATTACCTAATTAAAATAGATTCAAAAAATATGATAGACCACGATAGACTATTTAAAGAATTAATCCAAACCTTCTTTTGGGAATTTATAGAATTGTTTTTACCAGAAATATTAGAGTATGTAGAAAAAGACAGCCTCACTTTTTTACCAGAAGAAATATTTACCGATGTCACCTCTGGAGACAAAAGAAAAATAGATTTATTAGCACAAGTAAAATGGCAAGGACAAGACAGTTATTTACTCATTCACCTAGAAAATCAGGCATATAATCAGAAAGAATTTGAACGGCGGATGTTTCATTACTTCGCTCGTTTAGATGCAAAATATTTACTTCCCATATTTCCTATAGTTATTTTCTCCTACGACGAACCAAAACGCCCCGAAAAAAGCCAATATACTGTTAACTTTCCTAACAGAAAAATACTCGAATTTAATTACTTTGCCATTCAATTAAATAACCTCAACTGGCGAAACTTTTTACATCAGCCAAACCCCGTAGCAGCCGCATTAATGGCAAAAATGGATTTTAAGCCAGAAGAAAGAGTCAGAGTTAAACTAGAATGCTTAAGAATGTTAGTCACATTACAATTAAACCCTGCTAAAATAGAACTAATTTCCGGTTTTATTGACACATATCTC
>NZ_JAYGHH010000060.1:0-20652 GCF_034931045.1 Nodularia sp. UHCC 0506 | reverse complement strand
TCAGATGCGATTTTTGATTTCCAATCTTTAGAAGATTTAACTAA
This sequence comes from Nodularia sp. UHCC 0506, assembly GCF_034931045.1. Lineage (NCBI taxonomy): Bacteria > Bacillati > Cyanobacteriota > Cyanophyceae > Nostocales > Nodulariaceae > Nodularia > Nodularia sp. UHCC 0506. The sequence continues at coordinate 20,608 of NZ_JAYGHH010000060.1, read as the reverse complement.
TTGGTTAGAGCAACAAAATTAGAGCGTACATAACGGCGAGCATCTTTGCCCTCCCCACAAGATAGATTTTCACTATTGCTCTTTCCCCTTAGCCTAGAAACCATCATGACACAAAAAACCTATCAACTACCCCTAACCTTTGAGCAAATTCTTAATCTTGTTCTACAACTTCCCGAACAAGAACAAGAAAAACTTATTCAAGAAATCAAGAAAACCTCTCCAAAAATTGATGACGAAAATCTACTTAGTGTCTTTGACAGAATCGGCATAAATGCTCAAGCCAAAGGATTGACGGAAGAAATATTGGAAGAATTACTCACCGATGAATCATAAACTAATTGTCATTGATACAAATATTTTAATTAGTGCTGCCCTGAGTCCAGATGGAACAGCACGGAAAGCCATAGATAAAGTCTATAAAAATTTCAAAATTGCTCAAAGCGATGAAACTTATCAAGAATTAAGCACAAGAATTTACAAACGTAAATTTGATAAATATATCTCAGAAGAAGATAGGCAAGATTTTTTGAATATAGTCAAGAAATATAGTCAATTCATTGTAATAACATCTCAAATAAACATATGTAGAGATGCAGACGACAACAAATTTTTAGAACTTGCTAAAGATTCCAATGCCGAATTTTTGATAACAGGAGATAAAGACCTTTTATCACTCAAGACTCTAGCCGAATATCAAAACCAGATCATTACTCCTAGAGAATTTCTAATTCTTGATTAATTTACATTTATACTTTACAACTCATGCACCAAGAAAAAGACTTTGAACACATTATAGAAAATGAAGTTATTCAATTTAGTGGCTACGAAAAAGGCAACCCCAAAAAATATGACCGAGAAACAGCCCTTTTCCCCAAGGAAATTATTAAATTTATTCAAGACACTCAAGATAAACAATGGCAACAATTAGCCAAAACTAGCCCCAATGATGCCGAAAAAATTATTATAGATAGCCTCACCAAAGAACTCAAAAGTCGAGGAATGTTAGATGTTCTCCGTAATGGCTTCAAATGCTACGGTAAAACCTTAAAAATTGCCTACTTCCAACCTAACACCGGCATGAACCCGGAAACCTTGGCACTTTACCAAAAAAATCGCCTCACTGTCACCCGCCAAGTTACTATCAAAACCGGACGCATTCCTGATATTATCCTCAGTCTCAACGGTTTACCCATCGCCAGTATTGAACTAAAAAACCCCCTCTCTGGGCAAACCTACCACAAAGCCATTGAACAGTATCAAACCGAGAGAGATGCCAAAGATCCCTTATTTACCTTTAAACAACGGTGCTTAGTCCATTTCGCCGTAGATACAGAACAAGTTTGGATGACTACCAAACTAGCGGGAGAAAATACCCATTTTCTACCCTTCAATAAAGGACATAATCACGGTGCTGGTAATCCCATTGGCGACAATGAAGAATATCGCACCAGTTATCTTTGGCTAGAAGTTTTACAAAAAGATAGCCTTTTGGACATCTTGGCGCGTTTCCTCCACATCGAAGTCAAAGAAACCAAAATTACTACAGACACTGGTGTTAAATACCAGAAAAAAGAAACCTTAATTTTCCCCCGCTACCATCAACTTGATGTGGTGCGGAAACTGATTACCCACACCCAACACCACAAAGCCGGACATAATTATCTAATTCAACATTCCGCAGGTTCGGGAAAATCTAATTCTATCGCTTGGTTAGCACATCGCTTGGCTAATCTCCACGACACCGAAGATGAAAAAATATTTCATACCGTTGTCGTGATTACAGATCGTACTGTATTGGATCAACAACTGCAAAACACTATTTATCAATTTGACCATAAAGCCGGAGTGGTGCAGAAAATTGATGAAGACACCCAACAACTAGCCACCGCCCTGAATGATGGAGTTCCGATTATAATTTCTACTATTCAGAAATTTCCCTTTATTACCAAAGCTATTGAGACTCTGGAGAAGAAAGGTAAAACTATCGATATCACTACCAAAAATAAACGCTTTGCCATCATAGTTGATGAGGCACATAGTTCTCAAACCGGAGAAACCGCTACAGAACTGCGGAAAATCCTGAATAAAGACGGAATTGAAGCTGCGATCGCATCCCAATTGTTAGAAGATGAAGAAGAGGATCTGAGTGATCAAGCCAAAGCAGAATTACTCAAAAAACAACTCACCCGCACGAAACAACCGAACCTGAGTTATTTCGCCTTTACCGCTACTCCCAAACATAAAACTTTACTGGTATTTGATCAACCAGGAGACAACGGACAATCTCCTTTTCATCTTTACACCATGCGTCAAGCTATTGAAGAAAATTATATTAAAGATGTTTTAGCAAATTACACCTGCTATGAAAGATATTATCAACTTGTTCGCACCTCAGAAGATGACCCAAATTTACCTCGTCGTCAAACAGCCAAAGCCATCGCCCGATTCATTGAACTTCATCCCCACAACATCGCCCAAAAAGTAGAAATCATCATTGAACATTTTCGCAACCATACCCGCCATAAAATCGGAGGAAGGGCGAAAGCAATGGTTGTTACCCGTTCCCGTGAACACGCCGTTAAATACAAACTCGCTTTTGATAAATATATTCAAGACAAAGGTTATAAAGATATAAAATCTCTAGTAGCTTTTTCTGGTGCTATTACCCTGAATGAATTTCCTGATGAAACCTTTACAGAAACCAATATGAATGGGATCAAAACATCAGAAATTCCCGATAAATTTGGCAGTAATGCTTATCAAGTGCTGTTAGTTGCTAACAAATTTCAAACCGGATTTGACCAACCTTTATTACATACCATGTTTGTGGATAAAAGATTGGCTGGAGTCCAAGCCGTGCAAACTTTATCACGACTCAACCGCACCACCATAGGCAAAGATGACACCTTTGTTCTAGATTTTGTGAACAAACCTGAAGATATTTACAAAGCCTTTAAAACCTACTACACAGCAACACCCATCGGAGAAACAGCAGACCCACAACAACTTAATGATCTTTCCTATCAACTTTATGAATGGGGATTTTTTACTAAAGAGGATGTCACCCAATGGTGTGAAATTTGGTTTCGCCAAAAAACTTCTCTGACTGGAGGCGAACATAAAAAATTAAATACTCTACTAGATCCGATAGTTGAGAATTATAAAAAGCGCAAAGAATCAGAAAAAGAACTATTTAAAAGTCAATTTACCAGCTTTCGCAACCTTTATCTATTCCTGGCTCAAATTCTCCCCTACCAAGATTCAGACTTAGAAAAACTTTATGCTTACGGGCGTTGTCTCCTAAAGAAATTACCCCGCAGTCCCGAAGCGCCAAAAGTAGATTTATCTGGGGATATAGAACTAAAATATTTTCGCCTAGAAAAAATCAGTGCAGGTAAAATTGACCTCAATGATGGTGAAGCAGAACCATTAGAAGGATCTACCGCCGTGGGAACTCGTCAGCCAGATCAAGAAGTTCCTCTATCTCAACTGATTAACTCCCTGAATGAAAGGTTTGGTACAGATTTTACCCTAGCTGACCAACTGTTTTTCGAGCAAATTACTGAAACAGCGATCGCTAATAATTCCATTCAACAAGCCGCCCAGGTAAATACAAAAGAAAACTTTGCCCCTGTCCTAGATAAACATCTCGAAAATCTCATTATTGAACGTATGGAAGGTAATGAAAAAATCTTTATGGAAGTAATGAATAATGAAGAATTTAGAGCAGTTGTGTTTGAAAAGTTACTGACCAATATTTATGATAGTATCAATATTAAATCATCATCAATATAGATAATAATATATTCACTTAAACAAACCCTCAAATCAAATTCATACCCCCTCCTCGCTTGTGGCATGGGGTTCTACAAATCGGAGGTAAATGTGACCACTACGGTACACTGGCAACAAAGAGTTGGTAATCAAAGAGATTGGGTTTGGCGAGGCTGGCAAACTCGTTATACTTATATTCGACCTAGCCAAAATCAATCCACAACACCCTTAATCCTGCTACATGGCTTTGGCGCTTCCATTGGACATTGGCGACATAATTTAGCAGTATTAGGCGAAAATCATACTGTCTACGCCCTAGATATGCTTGGTTTTGGGGCATCCAAAAAAGCACCAGCAAATTACAGTATAGAACTGTGGGTAGAACAGGTCTATGAATTTTGGCGAGCATTTATCCGTCAACCAGTCATATTAATCGGAAATTCCAACGGTTCACTGATTTCTTTAGCAGCCGCAGCAGCGCATCCAGAAATGGTGAAAGGTATAGTGATGATGAGTTTACCAGACCCATCATTAGAACAAGAAGCCATCCCCCCTTTTCTGCGACCTTTGGTTACAGGAATTAAAAAGATGGTTGCTTCCCCATTGATCCTCAAACCTATATTTAACTTTGTCCGCCGACCAAGTGTGTTGCGACGCTGGGCTAGTCTGGCTTACGCCAACCCTGAAGCCATCACCGACGAACTAGTGGACATTTTAGCAGGGCCACCCCAAGACAGAGGATCAGCGCGGGCTTTTAGTGCCTTGTTTAGAGCTGCGATCGCTGTTAACTTTAGTCCTAGCGTCAAAGCAATATTACCCACCTTAAAAGTACCAATGCTCTTAATTTGGGGTCAAAAAGATAAATTCGTGCCACCTGCACTTGCACAGAGATTTACCCAATACAACGAAAACCTAGAACTAATCAACCTAGAAGATGTCGGTCATTGTCCCCATGACGAATGCCCAGAAAAAGTCAATCAAATAATTCTAGATTGGATCAACAAACACAACAACACCCAGCCACTAAAGCAACACAGCCCAGACCCTCCACTCATCCCCAAGCAATAAGAGACTTCCAAATAAAAAAATATCCCGTCGTTTTGAGAGCAGGGGGGCAGGGAGCGGGGAGCAGGGGGAGGAAAGGTCATTTTAGTTGCAGAAATTTGGATCAACTTTTTTCTGGAGTTCTCTAACGCTCTTTTATTACTCTCCTAATTACGAATTACGAACTACGAATTACGAATTACGAATTACGAACTACGAACTACGAATTACGAATTACGAATTATCCAACCGAGACTTCATCAGTGTTAACACCAGTAGCACCATTAACAGAACGTGCAGTAGAAATCATTTTATTGAGAATTTCCTGGTTGGGAACCCTACCCTTTAACACCACAGTGCCGCTTGTTTGAGCAACCCAAAGAGTATCAATATCACCTAGTTGCGAATCTTGATCAAACGCCAATGCTACCCGCTTGGCTAATCCACTTTGGTCGTATTCGCCGTTTAATCCTAAACGTTCTGGCGGAATTGATTTGGTAGTAGCAGGGGCAGCGCTAGTCGTAGAACTTGGCGATACTTGTTGCGGTTGAGGATTTACTTCAGCATTTTGCGGTTTTTCTAATCCAAAAAGTCTTTTTAACCAAGCCATAATAGCTTTGCTCCAGTTTTTGCTTAAATACCCATAATATCCCCAGAATAAATGCTTGACAAATAATCCACATCTGTCCATGAAAAGATATTTACTCCCTAATGGGAGCGATGCGAAAAAGTGAGATGCCTTCGTTTGGGCAGGGGGCAGGGGGCAGGGGGCAGGGAGCAGGGAGCAGGGGGCAGGGAGATGGATTATTGATTATAGTTACTAGAATGCCTAAAACTCGGTTGTAAGTTCCATAAAGTTCTCTGCCTGTATCTACATCTAAATAACTACATTTCACAGCAAATTTCAGCCAAGTCTGAGTTTCTGCTGCTTCAGCTTCTGAATCATTTAATTTGGCTAGAAAAGCGGCTTCATAACGGCGTTTTCTCCATGCTTCTGCAAGATTTGCACAAACAGAGCGTGATGATCTCCGAATTTGGTCAGTTAACGAATATCTTTCCTCTATGGGAAACTTCTTTGATAATTCAAAGATTTTCATGGCGGCATCAAATGCCATTTTGTATACTTCTAGGTCTTCATGACTTTTGATTGGTTCTTTTTCCATTCCCCCTGCTCCCTGCTCCCTGCTCCCCTGCTTTCTTTATGATGATCTCACAAAATCGCGTTGCTCCCCTCCCTAAGTTTCCGCTTGCAGGATGATTTATCCATAACTTCTTTTGCGAAAATGTCATGAGTGCAGGTATTGAGTTTAAAATAGAACCTTAGACTGATAATTTAGCAATTTAGTGAGCAGTACGTGTAGGGTAGTCATTAGCTAGTATTTATACTAGTCAAATGCTTGCCTGAGCCTGTGTTGGCGAAGATGAAACATACCCTTTCAGTTTTGGTAGAAGATGAGGCGGGTGTTCTGTCCCGGATCTCTAGTTTATTTGCGCGTCGTGGCTTTAACATAGAAAGCCTTGCAGTTGGCCCAGCAGAGCAAGGAGGAGTTTCTCGGATTACGATGATTGTACCTGGAGACGATCGCGTGATTGAGCAACTAACCAAGCAACTGTATAAATTAGTCAACGTCCTCAAGGTGCAAGACATCACCGAAATTCCTTGTGTAGAGCGAGAATTGATGCTTTTGAAAGTGAATGCTACCAGCAGCAATCGCTCAGAAGTGGTCGAATTAGCTCATATATTCCGGTCGCGTGTGGTAGATGTGGCCGAGGATTCTGTCACTCTTGAAGTAGTGGGAGATCCTGGTAAGATGGTGGCAATCGTCCAAGTGTTACAAAAATTTGGTCTGAGGGAAATTGCCCGCACTGGCAAAATTGCCCTAACTCGTGAGTCGGGTGTAAATACAGAGTTGCTGAAGTCTTTAGAAGCCAAAGTTTAATTTTGACCTCACCGAATCGCTCCCTAACCCCCAAAATTGGGGGAACAAGAATTTTCAAAAAATTTGGAGATGACAGATACTTGAAACTGTTCCCCATTTCCTATTCCCTATAAACCAGATTGCAGCAGTTTTCACGCATTTAGACCACACTATTGTTGCTATAGGAATCCGGTTTGGTTTATGTTCGCGTAGCGTGGCGTAGCCATATTTACTCGTAGAGGTAGGGAACAGGGAAGAAGGAATCAAGGAATAGGTCTTTTTGTATGGCTTACGCCACGCCAGCTATCAAAATTCAAATAGGAGTCCTATATATTTCCTTCTTCCTTTGCGTCTTTGCGCCTTTGCGTGAGATTTTAAAATGTGGTTCATTTACCTGAAAATCGCTGTAAGGATTGCCGTAGATTCGCGGATGATTGATGCGGAAAACTCTTTTTTGTTCAAAGTCTGCAAGTTATTTCCCTGCAAATATCCGTAAATTTAACCTTATGGTAGCTGTTCCTTAATCTGTCCAGTATAAGTTAAAAGCATTGTCATCACATTAATACTGTCAAGAAAGTATACCTTACTGGAAAATACTTACTTTAGGTTGTCTTATTCTCTGACGACTAAGTAGATATTTGCAGTTATGCTCTCATTTTCTCTAAACACAACGGTCAAGAAACTTATGGCTTTGACACAAGGTGATATTGCGATCGCGGCTTACAATGTTGATGGAAACGATGATTTTGCTTGGGTAACTCTGGTTGATATTCCTGCCAACACACTGATTAACTTTACAGATTCATCTTGGCAAGATACCGGGTTTCGCACAACCGAACATTTGAATGTTGGTGGCCCCTTAACTTGGAATCACACAGAAACTGTGCCGGCTGGGACAGTGATTCGTTGGAACGGTTCAATAGCAAATACCTGGAGTTTAGGAACTAGTGGCGGATCTGCCTTGATTTTAGCAGCAGGTGGCGATCAAATATTGATTTTTACTGGTACAGTCGCCAGTCCGACATTTATTTACGGCGCACATTTTGCAACTGCAACCGACTGGCTAGAAAGCGGTAGCAACATCACCAATACCAGTAATATCCCTCCTGGTCTTTCTGTGGAAGCGGGAACGGCATTTTATGCAGGGAATTTCGATAACGGCTACTACACTGGTTCAACAACAGGCACAAAAACAGAATTACTAGAGGCGATCGCTAACCCAAATAATTGGGAAATTGATAATACGGGGCCATTGGCTCAATCCAATTGGCCCAATAATTTTACTGTAACAGAGGTTATAGTTACACCACCGGGAGCAATTTCACTGAGTACCCCTTACTCCCAAAGTTTCGATAGCCTGATTAGTGCCAATAATGCACCTTGGGAAGATACTCAAACTATCGCTGGCTGGTACGCTACCCGCGAGACAATTAATGCTGGTACTGGCAGTAGTAATAGTGGTAATCTCTACAGCTTTGGGACAACAGGAGACAACGACAGAGCTTTAGGATCAGTTGCTTCCAATGGTACTAATACTATTCACTACGGAGCGCGTTTCTTTAACGATACTAATAGTACTATCTCCTCACTCTCAATTAGTTACATCGGTGAACAATGGCGTAATGGCGGGAATACAACCCAACATCAACTAGATTTTGCTTACCAAATTGGAGCCACTGATTTAACTTCTGGGACATGGATTGATTTTGATGGACTGGACTTTTTAGGGCCGATTGCCAGTAATTCCAGCAGTGCTTTAGATGGTAATAGCAGCGCCAATAGAGCCAGTGTTGCCGACACCCTCACAGGGTTTTCTTTAGCTCCTGGTGCAGAAATTTGGTTACGCTGGTCAGATATTAATGACTCTGGTAGCGATCATGGGTTAGCAATCGATAATTTACAGGTTTCCACCGCAGCGTTACCTGGTATTACCTTGATTGAATTTAATGGTAGTACCAACGTCAAAGAGGGAGGTGCAACAGATACCTATACTTTGGTACTGAATACTCAACCCACAGCCGATGTCACAGTTACCATTAACACTGACTCCCAATCTACCACTACCCCAGCAAACCTAACATTTACTCCAATTAATTGGAATATACCACAGACAGTTACAGTAATTGCCGTAGATGATAGTGTAGTTGAAGGCACTCATTTTAGTAATATTAGTCATGGTGTAACTAGCAGTGATGTGAATTACGACGGGGTGAACATTGCCGAAATCACCGCCACAATTACAGATAATGATCAAGTAGTAGCGATCGCCAAAATTCATGAAATTCAGGGTAGTGGCGCGATCGCTAATTTACTCGGTAGCGTTCAAACCATTGAAGGCATTGTCGTTGGCGACTTCCAAGCGGTTGGCGGTGTCCAAAATCTGCGTGGTTTCTACGTCCAAGAAGAAGATGCAGATGCTGATAATAATCCTTTAACTTCAGAAGGCATCTTTGTTTTTGATGACAACTTCGGAGTAGATGTCAAAGTTGGCGACAAAGTGCGACTCACTGGTGAAGTCAGCGAATTTGCCAGCAGTGGTAGCAGCTTGACTCAACTGAGAAATTTAACTAATGTCACTATAGTCAGTGAGAATAATCCCCTACCCACAGCCTCAACTTTGAGTTTCCCCATTCTAGGTATTGATGACCTAGAAGCCTTTGAAGGAATGCGGGTCACGATTCCCCAAACCCTAACCGTAACTGAACATTTCCAATTAGGGCGATTTGGACAAATTGTTTTATCCTCTGATGGTGACACTAACCAGCCTGGAACCGATGGCAGATTAGAACAATACACTCAATTTAATGCCCCTAGTATTAGTGGTAACGCTGCTTACCAAGCAGAAATTGCCAAGCGTCGGATTATTTTAGACGATGGCCAAGGCATTCAAAATCCTGATCCAATTATTCACGGTCGGGGTGGTCAACCTTTAAGTGATGACAATACCCTGCGCGGTGGTGACACAGTTATAGGATTGTCTGGTGTTCTAGATGCTCGCTTTGGCGACTATCGCATTCAGCCAGTAGACCCCGCAAACTTTATACCCACTAATTTGCGCCCAGAAACAGCACCAGATGTCGGCGGGAGATTGAAAGTTGCCAGCTTCAATGTCCTCAATTATTTTAACGGCAATGGTACGGGTAGCGGTTTCGACAGCCCAGAACAACGGGGAGCCGACAATTTATTTGAGTTCAATCGCCAACGGGATAAAGTTATTCAAGCTATCTTGGATATGAACGCAGATGTCCTGGGATTAATCGAGATAGAGAACGATGGCTACGGCGCTAATAGTGCCATTCAAGATTTAATTAACGGCTTGAATGCTGTGGCTGGCGTTGGGACTTATGCTTTAATTGATCCAGGTCTTGCTCAATTGGGTACGGATGCGATCGCAGTAGGCTTTATCTACAAACCCGGTAGTGTTACCCCTGTTGGTATAGCTGCTACAGTCCCCGATGGCTTTGGTCAAGGAGCATTTGATGATAACAACCGTAAACCATTAGCGCAGACATTCCGAGAAAACTCCAGTGGTGAAGAATTTACCGCAGTTGTCAACCACTTCAAATCCAAGGGTTCTAGTGCTGGTGGTGAGGGTGATACAGATATTGGCGACGGTCAAGGTTCTTCCAATGGGACTCGGACTCGTGCTTCTCAAGATTTAGCCGCATGGTTAGCCACTAATCCTACAGGTATCAATGACCCTGATTACCTAATTATGGGCGACATTAACGCCTACGCCAAAGAAGACCCAATCACCGCTTTGGAAACGGCTGGATATCAGAACTTGGTATCTAATAGCACTTACTCCTTTGTCTTTAGTGGGCAGTGGGGTTCCCTGGATCATGCCTTGGCTAATGGTAGTTTAGCAACCCAAGTTACCGGTGCTGCCAAGTGGCACATTAACGCTGATGAACCCAATGTTTTAGACTACAACACCAACTTTAAATCAGCAGGTCAGGTAGACAGCTTATATAGTCCTGATGCCTTCCGTTCTTCCGACCATGACCCGGTGATTATCGGGTTGAATTTGAACAGTACAGATCATGTAATTGAAACTCCTCCTAGTGACATGATAAATACCATTCGTTTTTCCCAATTTAACGCTTCTCTCAATCGCAACGCTGATGGTCAATTAGTCAACGATTTGTCTACCCCAGACAATATTCAAGCCAAAGCAGTGGCAGAAATCATCCAGCGCAATAACCCAGATGTACTATTGATTAATGAGTTTGATTACTTTGGCACTAATCCCACTCAGGCTGTTGAACTATTTCGGCAAAATTACCTAGCTATCAGCCAAAATGGTGCAAATCCAGTGGAGTATCCCTACTTTTACATTGCACCCTCTAATACAGGTATTGCTTCAGGATTTGATTTAGATAACAACGGTACAGTAGTTACAACCCCAGGCGCACCGGGATATGGCAATGATGCCTTCGGTTTTGGAAATTTCCCTGGTCAGTTCGGGATGTTGCTGCTGTCCAAGTACGAAATTGACACAGCCAATGTCCGCACCTTCCAAAACTTTCTCTGGAAGGATATGCCGGATTCCTTACTACCTACGATTGCCAGTCCTGATTCTGCCACTCCTTGGTATTCAGCAGAGGAACAAGAAGTATTGCGGCTTTCTTCCAAGAGTCACTGGGATGTCCCCATTAAGGTAAACGGAGAAATCATTCACGTCCTCGCCAGTCATCCTACACCACCTGTATTTGATGGTGCAGAAGACCGCAACGGTAAACGCAACCATGATGAGATTCGCCTGTGGTCAGACTATATCAGCCCAGGAAAAGGCAATTACATCTATGATGATCAGGGGCAATTGGGTGGTTTAAATCCTGGTTCTCGGTTTGTAATTATGGGCGACCAAAACGCCGATCCTTTTGATGGGGATAGTTTTGATCATGCCATTCTTCAGCTATTACAAAACCCTGGCATTAATACTAATTTCATTCCCAGCAGTCTTGGTGGTGTCCAACAGTCAGATTTACAAGGTAATGCTAACCTGAATCACGGAGGTAATCCGGCTTTCGACACCGCAGATTTTGCCGATGGCAACTCCGGAAACCTGCGCGCTGACTATGTACTACCTTCCTCTGACCTGCAAATTCACAACTCAGCAGTATTTTGGCCTCTGAATACTGACCCAAAATTCTCCCCTGTAGGTATTTTTCCTTTCCCCAGTTCTGACCATCGCCTAGTGTGGGTAGATGTAGTCGCAGGGGCAACAGAAGCGGGTAAAACTATTCCTGGTATCCAATTCCAAGGCGAAACTACCTTTACCACAGGCTTTATTCCCCCTGGTGAAGCGGGAATAGTCAACGGGACAGCCACTCAAATGGGTGGGTTATCTGGTGTCACTTACGATGCTGCGAATAACCTTTACTACTCTATCTCGGATGACCGCTCGCAATTTGGCCCAGCGCGTTTCTATACCTTCACTCTTGATCCGGCTACATCTGCGGTAACATTTACTGGTGTCACTCCCCTGCAAGATGCTAACGGTAATTTCTTTGCGGCGTTAACTGTTGACCCTGAAGGTATTGCCTTAACTAAAGATGGGACTATTTTTGTTTCTTCTGAAGGTGAAGCCAATATTAATGCAGGTCGGATCAGTGATCCTTTCATTAAAGAGTTTGCTTTAACAGGAGAGGAAATACGCTCTCTCTCTGTTCCCAGTAAATTTTTACCAGTAGTAGAAGACACCAACGGCAACGGAATTGTGGATGCTGGTGATACGCAGACATCCGGGATTCGTAATAACTTGGCCTTTGAAAGCCTCACCATTACACCCGACCAAAAAACCCTATACACAGCCACAGAAAATGCTCTGTTACAAGATGGTGAACGGGCTTCTGTGAGTAATGGCAGTCCTTCACGGATTCTGCAATATAACTTGCTCAGTGGACAACCAGAAAAAGAATACCTCTACATTACTGATGCCACTGTCACACCAGATCCAGTCACAGCCTTTAATGATAATGGCTTAGTGGATTTACTAGCCATTGATAACCGAGGTACTTTGCTGGCGTTGGAACGCTCTTTTTCTGTAGGCGTAGGCATGACTATCAAAATCTACGAAATATCTCTGCAAAATGCCACCGACATCAGCACCATCAATGCCCTCTCAAGTCTGAGTGAAACTCAACTAGCTGCCATCAAACCAGCCCAAAAGCGCCTAGTAGTGAATTTAAATGACCTCAACTTGCCCAATGGGACAGATAACATTGAAGGCATTACATTTGGCCCCAAATTGGCAGATGGTAGTCAATCAATTGTGTTGGTGAGTGACAACAACTTCAACCAAGCCCAATTTACCCAAATCCTGACTTTGGGTGCAGACTTAGTGCCGACTGTCACCCCCAGAGTAGAAACTCGTCCTGATTTGTTTGATGATGAAGATCCAGCCCAGTCTGTTGTTGATCAAAATGCTGATGCTGATGACCCAGCAATTTATGTGAATGCTACCAACTCTGCTGATAGCTTGGTACTCACAGCAGTGAAAAATGCTGGCATCCGGGTTTATGACTTGTCTGGTAATTTATTGCAGACAGTTAACCCTGGTGGTATTCGTTACAACAACATTGATTTGCAATACGGCTTTAATTTAGGTGGTGAGTCTGTTGATATTGCCGTGGCCAGCGATCGCCAAAACGATACACTAGTATTCTTCAAAATACATCCCAATGGTAACGCCAACGGTGAGTACCTAGAAGACATTACCGCTAACAATATTGGTACTCTCTTCCAAGCTGCACCCTTTAGCCCACCTTATTTAACAGACGACATCAGTGCTTACGGCGTAGCCATGTACCGTAGTCCCATCACCAATGATTACTATGTTTTCGCCAATCGTGCCGACACTGGAGATGTCGCCCAGTACAAACTAATTGACCAAGGTAACGGCAAAATTGGGGTAGAACGAGTCCGGGCATTCACCGTACCCACCACAGCCGGAGTTGACCCCCAAACCGAGGGGATGGTGGCAGACCAAGAAACAGGTTTCCTTTATATCGGTCAAGAAAATGTCGGTATCTGGAAATTCCTCGCCGAACCCAACGGCGGTACAACTGGCACACTCATCGATCAAGTGAAAGCTTTGGGTGGTAGCAATCTCACCGCAGACGTAGAAGGATTGACTATTTACTACGGTGCTAATGGTACAGGCTACTTACTCGCATCCAGTCAAGGCGATAACACCTTTGCTATCTATAACCGCCAAGGTAACAATGAATATTTAGGACGCTTTGCTGTTGGCAGCAATGGCGCAATTGACAGCGTGCAAGAGTCAGACGGCGCAGATGTGATTAACGTCTCCTTGGGTGCTAACTTCCCCTACGGTCTATTTATTACCCAGGATGGTAATAACGACCCTGCCAAATTAGTTGAGGATGATGGCGAACTAGAAAACGTCAATAGCAACTTTAAGTTTGTCCCCTGGGAAAACATTGCTCACGCTTTCCCCAATCCCCTTAATATTGATACCACTACTTATGATCCCCGTCATCCTAATCCACAACCCAGACTAACGAACTACGAATTTAACAACCTACCGATATTAGGAACAACCTCCACTGGACAAGATATTTTGTTGGGAGGTTTTTCCGGGCTGTATTTTCAAGGTATGGCCGCCAACGGTAATCTCAAGTTTGTTACCCACACAGACCGCGGCCCCAATGGCGATAACAGCGTTTCTGGTGGTAAAGTATTCCCCTTACCCGATTTTCAGCCAGAAATAGTTAGTTTTGAACTCAACCGTGCCACAGGCGAAATTACCATTACCCAGAGAACTGGTTTATTCCGCCAGGATGGAACAACGCCGTTAACTGGACTCCCCAACCTCCAAGCCGGGACACCAGGTACTGCCTATACTGATGAAATTGGTGTTGATCTCAATGATAATGTCCAAGCTGCCGATCCTTTAGGCGCTGATTTAGAAGGTATTGTAGTTACTGCCAATGGCGACTTTTGGATGGCGGATGAGTACCGTCCAGCTATTTACCACTTTGACAGCAACGGCAAGCTGATTGATCGGTTTATCCCTGTTGGTGATGCTACTGATTCTACACAGAATGGCGGTATCTTTTTTGGTACGCCTGTTTTCCCAGAGGTTTATGCTCAAAGGCGGGCTAATCGGGGTTTTGAGGGTATTGCTTTGGAAGGTAGCAAACTTTATGCCTTCATTCAAAGTCCCATTGATAACCCAGACGACGCAGGAGATACAGTTTCCCGCAGCGCGCAAAACCTGCGAATTCTAGAGTTTGACACCGCAACTAAGCAAGTTACAGGTGAGTATTTGTATGTTCTCTCAGGACTACCGGGAACTGACAAAATTGGTGATGCTGTCGCATTAGGTAATGGCAAATTTGCTGTGATTGAGCGAGATAGTAGCAGCGATGCCGATTCTAACAAACTACTGTTTACAATTGATTTGGCAGAAGCGACCAACATCAATAACCCTGCAAACTTAACTGGTATACCAGCAGGTAAGACTATTGAACAGCTAACCACTGCGGAATTAGTTGCTGCCAATATCGTCCCTGTGAGTAAGAGTTTAATTGCCAATGCTTCTGACTTGGGCTACACAGGAGTTGATAAACCAGAGGGATTAGCACTGGTTGCACCTAACGTCTTGGCGATACTTAATGATAATGATTTCGGCATCGTAGGCAGTACGAATAATCCTGACGGCTCGATAACCGTTGATTTTGCTCCTACACCAATTCCGGCAAAACTCGGCATCATTGAACTACCGAATGACTTACCTCTTACCCCCCAAGTTACATTAGTCGGTTTTGCTTCCCTCCCGGCTGATACCTTTGCTGAAGGGCCACCATCGGGTAATGCCATTACAGGTAATACTAACGGCCGTGATGTACCCTTTGCCCAACAGCCGATTCAAGGCTTTAGTTCTGTCCAAGTTGCCGATGACAATTCCTTCTGGTTCTTGTCTGACAATGGATTTGGTAGCAAGGCGAATAGTCCTGATTATTTACTGCGGATTTATCGCGTTGACCCTAGTTTCCGAGGTGCAGAAGTTGGGGGTGATGGGAGTGTAAATGTGTTGGATTTTGTGCAACTATCCGACCCTGACAAGAAAATTCCCTTTAAGATTATCAATGAAAATACTTCTGACCGTTTATTAACTGGTTCAGATTTTGACCTGGAATCTTTGGTAGTTGCAGAAGATGGTAGTTTCTGGATTGGCGAGGAATTTGGCCCTTACCTGTTACATTTCGATGCCACTGGTAAGTTAATAGAAGCTCCCATTGATACACCCAATTACGTCAGTTTAAATACTCTCAATGGTCAAGCACCCATTGTAATTGGACATCGGGGCGCAAGCGGTGAACTACCAGAGCATACTTTAGGGGCTTACAAACTGGCAATTGAACGGGGTGCAGATTTCATCGAACCTGATTTAGTTGCTACTCAGGATGGTGTGTTAATTGCTCGTCACGAACCTAATTTAATTGCTACCACTGATGTGGCCTCTCGTCCAGAATTTAGCGATCGCTTCACTACTAAAATAGTCGATGGTGTAGCTGAAGATGGTTTCTTTGCTTCTGACTTCACCCTAGCGGAAATCAAAACACTACGGGCGATTATGCCCCAAGGTTTCCGTACCCAAGTGTTTAACGGCGTTTACCAAATTCCGACTTTAGCGGAAATCATTGAGTTAGTTCAGCAAATTGAAGCTGATACAGGCAAGAAAATCGGTATTTACCCAGAAACCAAGCATCCAACTTTCCACGATGATTTGGGTTTGTCTCTGGAAGAACCCCTGTTAGCAACTCTAGAAGCAACTGGTTTCACTGACCCCAGTCGGATTTATATCCAATCTTTTGAAGTCGGCAACCTCAAGGAACTGAGTCAGTTAACTAATATTCCTCTAGTTCAGCTATTCGATGCTATTGATGTCAATCTTGATGGTTCACTGATTGAGACTAGACCCTATGATTTCGTAGTCAGTGGCGACCCCCGCACATACGGCGACCTGCGGACACCAGAAGGTTTAGCAGAAATTGCCACCTACGCTTCTGGGGTTGGCCCTTGGAAACGGATGATTATCTCGGTGCAAGGTGTTGATGCCAATAATGATGGACAAGCTGATGATGTCAATGGTGATGGCGTTGTTAACGATGCTGATAAAACCCTCACAGCACCCACAACCTTAGTCAAAGATGCCCACACCGCAGGCTTGTTAGTACATCCTTATACCTTCCGCAACGAAGGTCGTTTTCTCGCTGCCGACTACAACGGCAATCCAGCGTTAGAGTACATAGATTTCATTAATTTAGGTGTTGATGGCTACTTTACAGATTTTCCAGGTACAGGCGATCGCGTGCGTGATCAATTGACTGGCGAGTTGATCATCTCTCCTGATAACCCGGCTTTAATTCCCCCTGAGTTTGCTACCTTAGATGGTTCCGCACCTTTGGTCATTGGACACCGGGGGGCTAGTGGTTTACGTCCAGAACATACCTTAGAAGCATACAAGTTAGCGATCGCGGATGGGGCTGATTTCATTGAACCTGATTTAGTCCCCACCAAAGACGGATACTTAATCGCCCGTCATGAAAACGCCTTAGCAGTTCGTAACGCTGATGGTTCCATTAATAACACCATCACCAGCACTGATGTACACCTGCGCCCAGAATTTGCCGACCGTGAAACCACCAAAGTCATAGATGGGCGTACATTTAGAGGTTGGTTTAGCGAAGACTTCACCCTAGCAGAAATCAAAACCCTCAATTCCATTGAACGTTTACCAGAATTGCGGGGAACTAGCTTTGATAATGATGGGCTGAAAGTTCCTACATTGCAAGAAATCATTGCTTTGGTGAAGCAGGTAGAAGCCGAAACAGGACGCAAAATCGGCATTTATCCTGAAACCAAACATCCCACCTTCTTTGCTTCCGAAGGCACACTCTTAGATGGTTCCGCCATCAACATGAATCTAGGTCAGATGATTGTTGACACCTTGGTGGCTGAAAACTTCACTGACCCCAGTCGGACATTTATTCAATCCTTTGAAGTAGGCAATCTCCAGGAACTGAAACAGGTAATCATGCCAGCCGCAGGCATTGACATCCCCCTAGTTCAACTACTCGGTGGTGCTAATGGCAGACCTTATGACTTTGTTGTGAGTGGTGATTCCCGCACCTACGGCGACCTGACCCAGCCCGCAGAACTAGCTAACATTGCCACCTACGCCACAGGTATTGGCCCTAATAAGCGCTTAATTGTCCCTGCTGTCGGTGGTGTCCTCCAAGCACCCACTACACTGGTACAAGATGCCCATGCAGTCGGTTTGCTGTTACACCCCTACACCTTCCGCAACGAAGACATCTTCCTGGCAGCAGAGTACAACGGCGACCCGAAACTAGAATATCAACAGTTTATCGAGTTAGGCATTGATGGTTTCTTCTCTGACTTCCCAGGAACAGGTAGCTTAGTCGTTGACCAATTACTGGGTGATCCTGTTTACTCAAATCTGGCACGTTCTCGCGGATTTGAAGGCATGGCTATTAGCCTGGATAAGAAAACTATCTATCCCATGTTGGAAGGTACTGTAATTGGCGACCCTGCCAATTCTTTACGCATCTATAAATTTGATGTGGAATCGAAGCAGTATCAGGGTTTAGCTGGCTACTACCGCATGGAACAACCCAATCATGCCATCGGTGCATTAACCGTCATCAATGAAAATGAATTTCTGGTAATTGAACGGGATGGTCTTCAAGGTGCAGCTGCCCAGTTCAAGAAGATATTCAAGATTGATTTATCTCAAACAGATGCCAATGGCTTTGTACCCAAGGAGGAAATCGTTGACCTGCTGAACATTAGTGACCCCAATGATTTGAATGGAGACGGTAATACTAAATTTACCTTTCCCTTTGTCACTATTGAAGCTGTAGTTGTAATTGATGAGAACACACTCCTACTGTCTAACGATAACAACTATCCCTTCTCAGTCGGCAGACCACCTGCCATCGACAACAACGAAATTATTCTCTTAGGTTTAGATAAGCCGTTGAATTTGGCGACTCCTGTGGTTAGCATTGCCGCCCTTGTTAGCAATGCCGCAGAACAGGGTAATCAACCAGGAGTTTTCCGCATCTCCCGTTTTGGTAACACGAGTAAATCCTTGACAGTTAACTACACCGTCGAAGGTACTGCTACTAATGACGTTGATTACAACAACCTCACGGGTGTTGCTACTATCGCCGCCGGTCAAACCTTTGTGGATGTGACGGTAACACCAGCCGATGATGATTTTGTGGAGGGTAATGAAACTGTTATCCTCAACTTAGTTGATCAAGCTGAATATGTTCTCGGTATAACCAACGCTGCCACTGTAACAATTGCCGACAACGATGTTTCATTGGTAAATAATCCTGGCAGAGACACCTTTACCATTCGCGGTCAAAGTGAAACAACACAACTCCAAGTTACACTGACACGAACCAGACCAAATCAGGTACATGAACTGGGTGTATTTACAGTGGATGATGCCACAGGCAGTATTAATGGTATTGCCCCAGGAGAAGCAGGTTATGCCGAAGCTGCATTAGAACGGGCGCAAGCAATTTTCTCGGCTGTGCATAGATTGCCTACTGGCTTTAGTCGAGACAATATTACCCGCTTACTAGAATTTAACTCAGGTGACAATCTGAGATTCTATGCAGTACCAAATGGAACAACTGATGAAGTTCAGGCTGGAGTTATCCCCATCACAGATGTATTATTTTCTGATGCTTCCACCCAAAGGATTACTGATTTAGGTAACAATGAATTTTCTCTAGCTTGGAAGGTAAGACCTTTAAGAAGCATTACCTACCGGGATTTTGAGGTAAAAATTCAAACTACTGAACAACCATTACCTTTAGGAACAGGGTTGCAAGCGGGATCACAATCTGAATTGATTGATTTACGAGGTATTACGCAATCAGTACAAGCGGAATTCATCGTCAACAGAGATGCAGCTTTGAACAATTACGTCAGCTTCTACCGAATTACTGATGAAAATGGTGGTATTGATATCAACGGCGATGGCAACGCAGATATTCTCCCCGGAGAAGTTGGTTATGGTCAAGCTGCTGTGAATGCGCGTGTTCCAGGTATTGACCTCACAACCAATAACCGCCGGACAAGCACTTACACAGCCACTTTAGAGGCTGGTTCGCTGTTAGCACCATTTATTATTGCTGATGGCAGACCAGCAAGCGTGAATGACCAGCCAATTTATTTCCCATTCTTGGGCGCTAATCCTACACAGGTAGACCACATTACCATGTTAGGAAATAACGTCTTTGGCTTTGAGGATCTCCAACGTGGTAGTGACAAAGATTTCAACGATATGATTGTCCGCGTTAATTTGACTGTGGGCTAATTTACAGTTAATTTCATAAACAATTCTCAGAGTCAATACCAAATATTATGGTATGGCTCTGATTTTTTTTGAGATGGGCGATCACATGGGATCAAAATCTTCCTATTACAGTATTTAACCGTATAAATGCTGTATAGTATTTAATGAACGAGTAAGCGTAACTTTGATTTCTATCAATGGACATACTTAAAGAGTACGGTATTAAATATTTGTACCACATGACTTACATAAATAATCTTGCCTCTATTATTAGAAATGGATTATTGTCACATAACGAAGCTTACAGACGAGGATTGATAGCAGCAGACATCTCTGATCCAGATGTTCAAGATAGACGAGCTAATCTAAGCGTTTATAATATACCGCTACATGAATATGTTCCTTTATATTTTTCACCCAGAAATCCAATGTTATATAAGAGGAGAGAGATTCAAGAAGATATTGTTATTTTGGGAATGGAGTCACAAATCTTATA
>NZ_JAYGHH010000059.1:28869-32612 GCF_034931045.1 Nodularia sp. UHCC 0506 | reverse complement strand
GGCGCTGTTGTAAGGTTGTAGTCATGTTTTTATAATTGCGGTTGTTTTTATGAATCAGGTAGGTCTTTCTACCTGTTGTTCACATACTAAATCATTTATTTAGATTTGTAAAGCTTTTTAACAAATATATTTACAATCACCTTGTGCAAACCTCCAAAAGCCCATGCTGCAAGCAAAATCATATATTTGATGCAGTCGGGAATCTGAGCAAATCAACATTTATATATAGTGTCTTATGCCAAATTCTCATTCTTCCACCGTCACCTATAGCCCGGCTTATACCATCGTTCCGACTTACGAGTGCTTCAATCGCTGTACATACTGCAACTTTCGCACCGCACCAGGTCAAAGCCCCTGGATGACTTTATCGGCAGCAAAGAGCATTTTGCTACAACTGCAAAGCCAAAAAGTATGTGAAATACTCATTCTCAGTGGTGAAGTACATCCCCATTCACCCCAGCGTCAGCAGTGGTTTAAGAGGATTTATGATTTGTGTGAGTTAGCCTTAGCTATGGGATTTTTACCACACACTAATGCCGGAATACTTACTTTAGCGGAGATGCAAAAGCTAAAGAATGTCAATGTTTCGATGGGTTTGATGCTGGAACAGTTAACCCCAGTATTGTTACAGACTGTGCATCGACACGCGCCGAGTAAATTACCAGAAATTAGGTTACAACAATTAACATGGGCGGGAGAGTTGCAGATTCCCTTTACCACGGGTTTACTTTTAGGAATTGGGGAAACTGAAGATGATTGCTGGGAAACTTTAGCGGCGATATCTGATTTACATCAGCGTTACCATCATATTCAAGAAGTCATCTTACAACCCCACAGCCCAGGAAATCAGCAAAGCTTTGATGCAGCAGCTTTTGACCCGCATCAATTACCAAAAGTAATTGCGATCGCACGTCAAATTTTACCGCCAGATATTACAATTCAAATTCCGCCAAATTTAGTTCAAGATGATGGATGGTTACTGGCTTGTATCGAAGCTGGCGCGAGAGATTTAGGCGGAATTAGCCCCAAAGATGAAGTGAATCCTGATTATCCTCATATTCAGGAACAAGTTTTGAGAGAAGTTTTACAGCCGGTCGGGTGGGAATTAGTGCCACGTTTGCCTATTTATCCCCAATTTGATAATTGGTTGACTGGAGATTTAAAAATGGCTGTGAAACACTGGCGAACTCACATTAGGGATTACCCAAAAATTGTAGTGGCGTGACAAGCTTAAAATAGTGCATTATGTTTCTCTTGTGGAACAGGCATACTTCGACAAGCTCAGTACAAGTCTTGCCTGTTCTGGGCGGGCTAGAAGCCCACCCCACAATATTTATTATGCACCTATATGCGTATATTTGAGTTAATATGACGCTACAGTGCTAAATTCCAACTTATGACCCAAGATTTTGCCATATTAAAACGGATATATAACTCCTTTGACCCATTTCGACCCTTACCTGCTGGAGATCCAGCTTATGTCGATTGTTCAGAAGTGCGGGGAGATGGTGACATCTTGGTAGAAGTGGGACGAGAGATTTTGTTATCCGACAGAATGACCTCTCAACTTTATGCAGGTCATCGTGGTGCTGGTAAATCAACGGAATTGTTGCGTCTTCAGAAATATTTAGATGAAAACGGTTGCTTTGTTGTCTATTTTGCTGCTGATGAAGAAGATATTGATCCAGAAGATGCCCAATATACAGATATTCTCTTAGCTTGTACACGTCATTTATTGAGGGCGTTAAAAGATAACGCTTCTCCAGACAGTTTATTGAACTGGTTAAATGACCGTTGGCAAGACTTAAAGGATTTAGCACTGACTGAGGTATCTTTAGATAGCTTAAGTATAGAGGCGCAAATTTCCCAATTTGCCAAAATTACAGCCAATTTAAAAGCTGAACCTGGCCAACGCCAAAAGATCAGAGAAAAAGTCAACCCCCATACAATCACTTTGATTGAGGCGTTGAATCAGTTTATTAAAGATGCTAAAAAAAACTTACCTAAAGGTTATTCTCAGCTAGTGTTAATTGTTGATAACCTAGATCGGATTGTACCAGTACCTCAAGCAGATGGACGCAGCAATCATGAGCAGATTTTTCTAGACCGCAGCGAACAACTGCAAGCGTTAGACTGCCATCTGATTTATACAGTGCCAATTTCTTTATTGTATTCTAACCGTGCTGCTGATTTAACCAATACCTATGGAAATACTCAGGTATTGCCGATGATTATGATACAAACTCCCGAAAATCAAAAATATGAGCGTGGAATTAATAAACTGACTGAATTATTGCAAAAACGCCTAAGTTTGATAGACCCGAACAAGTCTATTGTTGATATATTTGAGGAACGTCAGGCATTAGAGGCAATATGCTTGATGAGTGGGGGTCATGTGCGAAATTTATTATTATTAATGAAGGAAGCGATGAAATACACTAACACTCTGCCTATCCCTACTAGAGCCTTACAGCGTTCAATTAGCGAGTTACGAAATACCTACCGCAATACAGTTTTCGCTAACGAATGGCAAGCACTGGCAGCAGTGCATCACTCTAAAGAGATAGAAAACGATCAACTATATCGGGGTTTGTTATTTAATCGCTGTATTTTAGAATATCGATATTTTGATAAACAGGAAGAAAGCCAAGTTTGGTATGATATTCATCCCCTCATTAAAGGAATAAAACAATTTCAAGATGTTTTTAATGAATCATACTCTTCATAAAAAAAGTAACAGCTTATTACTCAGAGGATGTTTGTTAAGTATCGATTATTACTAGCCCTGGCGACTAGAAGTCGCGGCTACACAGACAAAACCCACCTACGTGGGTTGAAAATCATGATTTTCTCGTTAGTCCGCGCAGGCGGACTTCGTTTGTGTAGTAGCGAATTATATTCGCCCAAAACTTTTAAAACATCCTCTCATTAACAGTTAGCATTTATGGGCTAAGTTTATGACACTAGAACTTACTGATTGGGATAACGATTTACCATCAGAAGGAGATGAAGAATATCAAGCCTTAGTTCGCGCTTTAAAATTTACAGAAGGCTTTGGCTTATTCTTTGCTCGTTGTTCTCCGGCAGAAGGTGAGCAGATGATTACCAAAATCAAAGCAGATATAGCCAATAAAAATATACAGGTATTGCGGCTGACGGAATCAGTTAATAATTTATATGAAATAATTGAGAACTTAGATAGTAAAGAACAAATTAAAATTTTATTTATTACAGGCTTAGAGCATTCTTTGATTAAATACGAAGAATGCAAAAGTTTCATGGGATGGAATAGTAGGGATATTTATTCATATAGTTGGAAGGGTGTACCACCTGTTTTAATTAACCTTAACCAACAACGAGAACGCTTTAGAGATAATTTTAAGATTTGTTTTGTGTTCTTGCTGCCTCAGTTTGCTATTAAATATTTTATTCAACGCGCTCCAGATTTCTTTGACTGGCGTTCTGGTTTATTTGAATTTCCTATAAATCCAGAAATTTTAGAGCAAGAATCATTACGTCATTCTTTGGCAGAGGATTATGAAAAACTACTTCAGCTAACTCCAGAACAAAGAAATCAACAAATTTTAGAAATTCAAGGACTAATTACGGAAGAGCATCAAACATCTGAGCGTCAATACGATTTATTTATTAAATTGGGAAGGTTACAGTCTGCTGGACACGATTATCAACAAGCACTTGCATCTTATGACAAAGCCCTAGAAATTCAACCTGATTTCCACTAC
>NZ_JAYGHH010000059.1:13370-28531 GCF_034931045.1 Nodularia sp. UHCC 0506 | reverse complement strand
GAGCTTTGGAATTTAAACCTGATGACCACTATGCTTGGAACAGCCGGGGGTATGCGCTGGGGAATTTAGGACGCTATGAAGAAGCGATCGCATCTTTTGACAAAGCCCTGGAATTTAAACCTGATTACCACAAAGCTTGGTACTACCGGGGGATTGCATTAGGAAAATTGGGTAGGCGCAAAGAAGCATTTGCCAGTGCTAGTAAAGCTGCTGAGATTAACCCTGACTTTGCTATGGCTCAAGCAAAGCAAATTATTGACAATTTACTCCAAAAATTGGGATGGAATAAATTAACCAAATTCGTTAAAGGCGTATTAAGACTGATTGGTTTTAAACATTCTTCCAAATAATTCTCTAAAAGCTATCTCAAAAAATATGTCACAGCTTAAAATCGAGTATCCAGAAACTTTAGCAGATGCCCTTCAGCAAACCAGAGAAGAATTTGAGCAGGAGGCAAAAATGGCAATGGCAGTCAAATTATTTGAAATGAAACGAATTTCTTCCGGTTTAGCTGCACAGTTGGCAGGTGTAAATAGGGTAACTTTTTTACTTAATTTACATCGTTATGGTGTGGCGATGATTGATTTAACAAAAGAAGAACTTTTATCTGATTTAACGAATGCCTACATTTAGCCTGCGTAGGCAGGCTTTGTCTGTGTAGCCCCAGACTTCTAGTCTGAGGGATCTGAAATACAAGCTAAAATTGATAAACTACTATCAAAACATCCATCTATGAGTAGTGAATTGATTACACTAACTTATGAAATTGACCTTCAACCTGGGGAAAAATTGAATCTCCCAGACTCAATACTTGAGAATGTCGCTGCTGGACGTTGGATCATTACCATCCAACAAAAATTGCCAGAATCTAATATTACCCGTAGCCATGATGCTTTTTTGCACGGCTACGCACTAGAAGACGAAGGACTTTATGAAGACTATCCAAGCAGGTGAGTTTTGGGTAGCAAACATTCCATTTACCAATGGTGGCGGTTTTAAAAAGCGCCCCATACTTGTATTGTGGTTAGATGGTGATGATGTTGTAGCAGCAGTTGTTACATCTGCTAAACCACGAACACAAACTGATGTAGTGCTGAAGGATTGGGCTACTAGTGGTTTGCGTGTTTCTTCAACCGTGCGTCTGTCTCGATTGGATTGTCTAGAACAACCTTTACTGCTGGCTAAAATTGGAAAAGTTTCTGAATCAGACGCAAATCTCTTAAAAGAGGTATGGGATTTATACATCAAGCTTCAGTTTTAGTTATCTGAAATTACAAGCAAAGACTTCTAGTCTGAGGGTTCTAGAGCAAAATTTCCCCAAAAATACAGAATGCTTCCTCCAAAAGAAAGAGCTTGCAGACAAAAGGCTGTTGTAAAATAGACATAAGTAAGGATTCGGGGGGCCATTTACTGGTCATAAACGCCTATAGAAACTATTGTTGGCAATCTCCAAGGACTAAAAGCCAGTCAGCTGAAACAACTACAGCGACTGTACCACCAGCGCATACCAGGCGATCGCATCACCACGCCTGAGTTCTCCCAGCGTCTGGCAGCAATTAGCACAGAAATCAATCAACCGATATGTGCCTACCTCAACCGTCGCGGACAAGTGATGCGTGTAGGTGTAGGTACACCACGTCAAACGCAAATTCCACCGCTAGAACTGCCCCGTTACGGTGCAGAACGTCTGAGCGGTATTCGTTGTATAGCTACCCATCTCAAGCCAGAACCGCCCAATGAATCGGCACTGACGGCGATGGCGTTGCAACGTCTAGATGCTTTGGCAGTGATAAATATCACTGGTACAGGATTTACAAAGCGTGGTGGTGGTTCCACTGGGTACGTCAAAGAAACTTATTTGGCTCACCTAGTCTCAAGTACCAAACACCTCGTATCAACTCCGCAATCAGCAATCAGCGACGAGAAGTCCCTGGCGCAAGACGCAGCCCTCTACTCTAGCGTATCGCCGCCGATGAGTTTAGATATGTTGTCACAGCACGATTTTCTCGACTTGGTGGAAGGTCTAGAAGCACAATTCCAACGGGATTTTGTTGCCCAGGAAGTAGATGCTGACCATGATCGGGTGCTAATTGTGGGATTGATTACCGATAAAACGACTCCTCAACACTTCCAAGACACCATATTGGAGTTAGCTAGGTTAGTGGATACGGCTGGCGGAGAGGTATTGCAGACAGTACAACAAAAGCGATCGCGCATTCATCCGCAGACGGTAGTTGGTGAAGGTAAAGTTGAAGAAATCGCCCTTACCGCCCAAACCCTGGGAGCTAATCTCGTTGTCTTTGACCGCGACCTCTCACCGGCCCAAGTCCGTAACTTAGAAAGGAAAATTGGTGTTCGGGTAGTTGACCGCACCGAAGTAATTTTAGATATCTTTGCCCAACGCGCTCAGTCCCGTGCTGGTAAATTGCAAGTAGAACTCGCACAGTTAGGATATATGATGCCGCGACTCAGTGGCAGAGGTCTAGCTATGTCTCGGTTAGGTGGTGGTATTGGGACTCGTGGCCCTGGTGAAACTAAATTGGAAACAGAACGCCGGGCGATTCAAAAACGCATTTCCCGACTGCAACAAGAAGTAAACCAGTTACAGGCGCATCGTTCCAGGTTACGCCTGAGACGGCAAAATCAAGAAGTTCCCTCCGTGGCCTTGGTTGGCTATACCAATGCGGGTAAGTCCACTTTGTTAAATGCTCTCACCAATGCCGAAGTTTACACAGCAGACCAGTTATTTGCAACTCTTGACCCCACCACCCGCCGCTTAGTCATTGCTAATGGCGACACTGGTGGAACTCAAGAGATTCTACTCACAGATACAGTAGGTTTTATACACGAACTGCCCGCTTCCTTAATGGATGCCTTTCGCGCCACCTTAGAGGAAGTCACAGAAGCCGATGCTTTACTGCATTTGGTTGATTTATCTCATCCAGCTTGGTTAAGCCATATTCGTTCAGTCAGGGAAATTTTGGCACAAATGCCAGTTACTCCCGGCCCTGCTTTGGTAGTTTTTAACAAAATTGACCAAGTAGATAGTGACACACTGGCTATAGCTCAAGAAGAGTTTCCCTTGGCTGTGTTTATTTCCGCCAGTCAGCGATTAGGATTAGAAACCTTACGCCAACGTCTGACCCAACTGATTCAATATGTGGTTGACGCTCGGTGATTTTCTTCTAATTTTCCTATTTGATATAGTACATAAATACTGATATGAAGTCCGTTTAATCGGGCTTTTTTTTGAGTTACTGAGTAATTTTTTTTAGTTTAGCTGCGGAAAATACTATGTTTATCAACTGAGATTAAAGAAGGTTGATCAGTTTTTATATGTAAAAAGTTAAGTTTTTTCTAATGTAATATTCAGTCTTTTAAGATGCTAATACATTAAAAAGTACTTTATTGACACAAATCGCCTCAAAAAGCTTGCTATATCTATATTTTTTAATTTTAATAAACTGCAATAATCTATTAAATAGTACGTAAGTACAACACATTAATATTGAAATATATTACTAAATTTTTCCCTGAAACAATCAAAAAAATATTTCAAACCAAAACGAAAACTGTGCTTCGTAAAACATTTATACAAAGCCAGGAAGCTATAAAGTTTGCATGAATTATCACACAGATATATTGACTCGTATAATTTTTTCTCGCATCATCCATACAGATGAATGAGAAATCTCTAAATACTAAGGCTGCTCAAAAAAAATGATAAACAAATTTTCTGCTGTTCTAGCTTCTGCCGCGATCGCCACTGGTACTGTTGCTACACTAGCTACTGCACCCGCTCATGCTGCCACTTGTAATGTTTCCAATGTTACTCTTGGAGGCCTTAATGCTAATGCCTGTGAAGGATCTTTTAGTGGTAATGATACAGGAAACAGCAGTACTCTACTAAATGATTTAAATAATGGTTTATTTAGTGTCGGTGCTAACGTCACTTGGGATTTAATTGGGAAATCAGACGAAGGCCCGATTGATCTAATAGCCGCCAACGGTTCCAACACTGGTGCATGGAGTCTGACTGAGGAAATAGTAAACAGTGGTTTGAGTACATTTGCTATTAGTCTTAAAGCTGGTCCTCGATATAGTGTTTACCTTTTCCAAGACATTGATTTCACTGCAACAGGTTTAGCAGGAATGTTCAACACCATTGGCGTGGACTTAAATGGAAATCGCAGCGCAGGCAAGGATCTTTCTCACGCTTCATTGTTCAGGGCTAATGTTGTCACCACTCCTGATACCACATCCGTCCCCGAACCAGCTTCCTTAGTTGCTCTTGGTTTAGTAGCAGGTGGTATGGTAGTATCTCGTCGTCGTCGTCGCACCTTGCCTAACTAATACACAGTAATACTACTCTTAGGGACTTCCAAGAAATAAATTCTCCAAATAAACGTATCGCTAAAGCTAAAGCTCCATTTTAAGTGTAGCTTGCCAAAGGCTACCACTCCAGACACAGAGAACAAAGAGTTATGAGCGTTTGAGAGGTTTTTTGCGTTAGGTAATTGAGTATTTTTTGATTTGGAAGTCCCTTATCCGAATCAACTACATAAAAAGCGGTGCTAGTCTCGTCAAGTTATATCTGATGAACAGGCTCCGTTTTTTTATTGATCATAAAGTGGTTATAGCCAGAACAAGGTTCTAAAATTAAGGAGTATTCAATCTAATTAAGGACTTTATGGCCGCCAACGTTGAAGTTTACACTTGGAGTACTTGCCCCTTTTGCATCCAGGCTAAAAATTTGTTGAATCAGAAGGGCGTTGAGTTTACCGAATATTGCATTGATGGAAATGAAGCGGAACGGGCTAAAATGTCCAAAAGAGCTAATGGTAGACGCTCATTACCCCAAATTTTTATCAATGATTACCATGTTGGTGGTTGTGATGATATCCACGCTTTAGAAAGTCAAGGCAAGCTGGATGCCTTATTATAGCAACCGCCAAGAAGCTTAGGATATTGTTGATGACTGAAAGCCTTGATGTAGGGGCGGATTTATTATAATTATTATTATTAATTGAGCTGATCTGTAAACCCACCCCTACTTGGTTTCTACGGGCTAACGCCCCACTTCGCTAAGAACACTTTGCTATAGCTGCTGGTGCATAGCTAAAAACGTGCTTTTTTCACAACTGCAATTGTGAAGTCTAACATCACGGGATACTCTAAACTAATCTCAGACATTCCCGGTGATTGAGGCCAACAGCGTGAAACTGCTTTTTATTATTGATCCCATCCATCAACTTGACCCGTGTCATGATACTAGCGTTGCTCTGATGGAAGCAGCAAAAATTTTAGGACATGAAGTTTGGGTAACTCAGACGAATCTGCTAAGTGTTGTAGATAGCAAAGCTTGGGCGATTTTACAGCAGGTTGAACTTGTTCCAGTGCAGTTAGTGGAAGGGCGCTGGATTGCGTCAAGTCCTTGGTATAAATTGAGCGCTCCCGGTTTTACCTCCCTAGAAGCAATGGATGCTGTATTCATGCGGACAGATCCACCAGTTAATGATTCTTACCTTTACGCCACTTACGC
The DNA here is from genome assembly GCF_034931045.1 of Nodularia sp. UHCC 0506. NCBI lineage: Bacteria > Bacillati > Cyanobacteriota > Cyanophyceae > Nostocales > Nodulariaceae > Nodularia > Nodularia sp. UHCC 0506. The sequence goes on along the minus strand of NZ_JAYGHH010000059.1, from coordinate 22,989 downwards.
TCTAGACTACATTGACCAAAATAAAACCCTAGTAGTTAACAGTCCTAGTGGTATCCGGGGGGCAAATGAAAAAATGTATGCCCTCCAATTTATCAATGCAATTCCAGAAACTATTGTTAGTGCAGACAAGCATTTAATCAGGCAATTTCTAGAAGCCAAGGGTGCAGCAATTATCAAGCCTTTGGGTAATAAAGCTGGGGAAGGGATTTTATTTTTAGAACCAGGCGATCGCAATTTCAATTCAATTGTTGAACTTAGTACACTGCACGGTCGATTACCAGTGATGGTACAAACTTATTTACCAAAAGCTAAAGAAGGAGACAAGCGAATTATCCTGCTGAATGGCGAACCCATTGGGGCGCTGAATCGCCTTTCTAGTGGCAGTGATTTTCGCAATAATATGGCGGCTGGTGGGACTGTGGCTCAAACTACAATTACTCCTAGAGAGTATGAAATCTGTGCTGAATTAGCCCCTACCTTACGTCAAGATGGTTTAATTTTTGTGGGGATTGATGTCATCGGCGGTTATCTAACTGAAGTCAACGTCACCAGTCCTACTGGAATTCGTGAAATTGACCGATTAGATCACACTCGTCTAGCTGAACAGGTGATTTTATGGATTTCGCAAACTTTAAAAAACTAAAATAATTTGCCTGAGTTGATTTACCCCCCGGTCTGACACGGACAGTTTTAGTCAGTTTCTGGTATCAAAAAAATGAGCGATCGCCGCAGGCTAGGAACGTTATTTCACTTTTCTTCCCAACAAAAATTTAGACATTTAAGCTTGTAAACTCATGCCTAAGTTAAGTTAATTTGTACATAGCATTAGCAAGTTGGATCACCAATTTGCTATTTCGGGGATAGCAACGGTATAGCCGGAGCCATATTTGTTAGGACAATGCTGATTGCTCAAAGCCTTGAAAAATTGGTTTTATACTCAGCACTCAGCACTCAGCACTCAATTTCTTGGTGTCCGGCGATTTCGGAGAAAGTCTGGAATATCCAATCCCGTTTTTTCTTTAGGTGGTTCCGCAATCGGTGTGGGGGGATTAACTGCTGGATGCTGTGGTATTGGCCGTTTGGCATTAGGTGCTACCCTGGCATTAGCCACATTTTGGGTTGGTGGTGCTTGGATTTCACCTGTAAACCCAGTGGCGATTACAGTAATTCTTACTTCACCTTGGAGCCTGTCATCAATTACCGCCCCAAAAATAATATTGGCATTGGGATCGACTACTTCATATATGGCTTCGGCGGCCGCATTCACTTCATGTAAGGTGAGATCACTGCCACCAGTAATATTAAATACGACTCCTCTAGCTCCTTCAATAGAACATTCTAATAGAGGCGAAGAAATAGCCGCGATCGCTGCTTCTCTAGCCCTTGATTTTCCAGAACTGACTCCTATACCCATTAATGCCGATCCAGCATCCGCCATCACCGCTCTAACATCAGCAAAGTCAACGTTTACCAGTCCGGGGATAGTAATTATATCGGAAATACCTTGTACACCTTGACGCAGCACATCATCTGCATAGCGAAAAGCTTCTTGGACAGGCGTTTGCTCTGGTATGACCTCTAGCAACTTATTGTTAGGGATAATAATCAGTGTATCAACTCGACTTTTTAACCCTTCAATACCTTGTTCAGCTTGACTGGTGCGGCGGCGACCTTCAAACACAAATGGACGTGTCACAACACCCACAGTCAGAGCGCCCATTTCCTTTGCTACTTCAGCCACAATTGGGGCTGCACCTGTGCCAGTACCGCCGCCCATACCAGCAGTAATAAACACTAAATCAGCACCTTCTAAAGCCGTAGCAATTTCGTCTCGTGACTCTTCAGCTGCCTTTTGACCAATAGCAGGATTACCACCTGCACCTAAACCTCGTGTGAGTTTCTGTCCAATTTGCAATCGACTAGGCGCACCTGCCAAAGTCAAAGCTTGGGCATCAGTATTGATTGACCAAAACTCTACTCCTGAAACATCAGATTCAATCATGCGGTTAACCGCATTTCCACCCCCACCACCCACACCAATTACTTTGATGTTGGCAACTCGACCTGGAACTATCTCGCCAATTCGGCTATTTTCCGTAGACATCTTTTTACTATCATGGTTTTGTCCAAAGTTCAGCCCAGAGTTGTTAAAGGGGTTAGTTGAGTTAACTGCTAACGGAAACCCGTGCTGTCCCACAGATTGGGAATTTTTATAGGTAAGTTCTTGGTTATTATCAAGTGTCATTGGATTCAGAAAGGTAGATAAACGACTTTTTCAGGTGTGATTCACCTAAGAGTCAACTATAGTTTGACACTGCCAAAATCTGTGGCACTGTTCTTTATTGTTATCACGACTCCCAACCTTAACAAGATTATTAGTGCGAAGATTTGCTATGGGATCAGATCAGGAGCGCAGTGATTAGAGGTCATAGCACAGCTGATTTTAAAGAAGTATACCTAAGATTTACTTAAAATTGATCTGTATAACTTCCAGGAAATATGAATATTTTCTCTACTATGTTGCCGATTTAGGACATAATACCCCCGCTATTTTTTGTTAATGTTTTAGATTAGCAGATATTTCTAGGGAGTTTGGGAGTTAACTTTTCGATTTGTTTGGTTCATGTGTACTAAGGGAGAGCCTGGATTCTTTAAATCAATGTAACTGATTTGACTAAAATCAATTTTTGCAGATAAATATCGCATTTGGCCAAGTATCTTGATTTGTTCGGTGATTTGAGGACTAATCGCACCAAGATGTACATTCCCTAGTTCAGTTTTCAAAATGAGATTTGTCGGGTCTTGACCATCAATTTCCATGATTTTTACGGAACTTTGAGTTAATGATGGATAAAGTTGACTCCAATAAGAGCGATATTGTTCTGGTGAACCAACAACTTTCAGGTTCGGCAGTTTGAACCGGGAATTGACTAATGTGTATTTTTCTAAGGGGATCAAAACTCCAGTCGCATCTAATAAGCCCGCAGGGGTCTTTTTTTTGGGACTATGAGCTATTGCTACGGGTACTCTTTCTTGGATTTCGATGTTTAATCCTGGCGGAAAAAGGCGGCGACTGACAGTTGCTTGGGCAATATTTGGTTGTTGCTTCAAAGAATCGGCGATCGCATTCGGTCGAATCCGCCATAAAGACTGAGGATAGGATATCGTCAGTAATGACTGAATCGCCTCTGCCGATAGTAATTGCCCACCTGATTTCATCACGATTTGCTTGGGAGCATTTAGCACCCATATCGGTTGGAGTGCCACCCACAGCAAACTACCAGCCAGTCCACTAATGGCAAGAGTTCGCCAAATAGCCTGAATGATTTTTATCTGCCGTTGCCGACGTATTTTTTGCCGTCGCTGGGCTAAATCTTTTTGGGAAACTGATACTATACCAGCCATTTAAACCTCTTTCTGGTTTCAGTCAAATTATTCGTTAAACTCGGCTTATTGATATTGATTAATTAATCTGTCAGTATTGATTAATTTTTCTCCTCAAGATTTTTTAACACCTTACATAAACTACACCGGTATTTAAGCACTAGAATTACTAGAAATTTTTCTACTCAAGATTTGCCGTGTTTAGTTTAAACCGAATGTAACCTCTTTGGCAGGTGATAGCTATCACTATCTGGTAAAAAGTCTACAAAAAAATTACCGACCAACATAACACAATATGTATGGTTGCTAATATGGGTATTGTGAGGAGGGATAAATTTTTTACTTAAAACTCAGAACTTTTTTAGCTTACATCCTGAAGGGGCGATCATCGCTTTCTAACAAATCATCACTCTGTTCCTGATCACCATAATCCTCCATTGCAGTTCGTGGCAAAGTGGCTAAAAAGGCTTTGAGTCTCATGCGCTCAATATATGGCCAGCCACCTTCAGCCTCAATATCTTTGAGTAAAGAGTAGAGTTTTTGGCGATTATCAGGCAAACTTTCTTGAAAAGCACTATCTCTGATATCTCGATGCAACTGTTCTAAATGCCGCAGCAACGCCAAAAGAGCGATCGCGTCTCCTTGAGAAACACTAGCTACATCATGCACTGCCATAGCGATCGCTTGCAGTTGTTCAGATAAATTCCCTGATTCCAAACTTTTTTGGTTGCTCATGCAAGTATCTCCGTGTAAATGAGGCCTACTCAAATTTACCGAAGATTTTTGGTTTTGATTCGTAATCACAAATTTTTTAGCGCCCAAATAAAAAAAATCAGCAGAAAAGTAAAAATCTTTAGCAGCTAAAATTCAGTCATGGAAAAGGTTGTAGCTGAAATTACTCTATCTCAACCACCAGCAACCATAAGCCACTCTCAAAGGCAGCAATCAACTCTGAGACAGCCTCCTAGTGAGCTAAATCAAATTAATTATTTTTAGATAAGACTGGAGAGTTTTGATCTTGAGTTAAAAAAAATCGTATGATCTGGCTAATTTCCCTATAAAGCAATGGACTGTATTTGTATCTGGTACCAACACATAACATAATACAGAAACATTTGGGCAACACCTAAAATGCCATTGGCATTAGTTTTACGATATTAATTTTTGAGATTGAGGTTGACCATGAGGTATCGCGCTTTAATTGTTGCATTCTTGGCTGTATGCCTGGGGCTATTAACTGCTTGCAGTGACGCGCCCACTTCTGCTTCTAATGGTAGAGATTTACTGACTTACGAACAAATTCGAGGCACTGGCTTGGCTAACAAATGCCCCCAACTGGCAGAAACTAGCCGTGGTTCTATTCCCATTGAATCAAACCAGTCTTATGCCATCAAAGAACTGTGTTTGGAACCAACCAATTACTTTGTCAAAGAAGAACCTGCCAATAAACGGCAAATAGCAGAGTTTGTCCCTGGTAAATTGTTGACCAGATACACTTCTACCATTGACCAAGTACAAGGGGACTTGAAGGTTAACCCAGATAATAGCTTGACCTTTTTAGAAGCTGACGGTTTGGACTTCCAAGCCATCACTGTCAAACTTCCTGGTGGTGAATCCGTTCCTTTTCTCTTCACCATTAAAGATTTAGTCGCTCAAACCCAACCTGGTTTGACCAGTATCAACACCTCTACGGACTTTGAAGGTACTTTCAAGGTTCCTTCTTACCGTGGTGCTTCTTTCCTAGATCCTAAAGGTCGTGGTGTCGTTACTGGCTATGATAATGCCGTGGCTCTTCCTGCCCAAGCTGATGACGAAGAACTTACCCGTGCTAATGTCAAACGTGTTGAAACTCTTGATGGCATAATTTCCCTGCAAGTAGCTAAGGTAGATAGCGTTAGTGGTGAAATCGCGGGTACTTTCGAGAGCGAACAACCATCTGATACTGACTTGGGGGCTGGCGAACCTAAAGAAGTCAAGATTCGGGGTCTGTTTTATGCACGGGTTGAACCAAATCGTGTCTAAATACCCGGCAATGATTTTGTAATCATTAATTAAATTTGACCACAAAAATTTACCCATTTGCTACCAGATCAAGGAAACAAATGGGTTTTTTGGTGACTTCAGTATTTATACTGAGAAAAAGAATTGGGAAAAAATTCCAAAATTTAGCCAAATCATGGCAAGTAACCAGAAAAATTCATCATTAAATTATTAAAGTTAAGTACAATCTCGGTTTGTAAATGTAGTGACAATTCTATAATTTGTTTATATGTAGTCTAACAACCTACAGAAATTTAAAAACGCCAATAACAATAGAAATACCAATTACGCTTATTTAAATCTTGCTCGATTGTAAATCTAAATCAGGTGTTAAATAGTAATTTTTATTATTTACACCTGGCTTGTCATGGAAAAATCTATGTAAATTTTTCTAAAACAATTCACAAAAGCAAGTTTTTGAAGCGGGTATTCACTGTTGATTTTGATAAACACACACGGTGCTATGCCTATTACAGCCACCAACGAACTAAAGCATGAAATTTGGCAGTTGTTGCGAAAGTATGAGCAATCCCCCTCAGAAATTATTCGCAATCAACTGGTAAATCTAAATTTCGGACTTGTGAGAAAAGAAGCCCACTATTGGACAAATCAATGTCATGAAAACTATGATGATTTGCTCCAGGTTGGTTGTTTGGGTTTAATTAGGGCTATTGAGAAATTTGAAATTTCCAAGGGAAACGCCTTCAGTTCCTTTGCCATTCCCTATATCCGTGGTGAAATTCAACACTATCTCCGTGATAAAGGCGTTACAGTCCGAATTCCTCGACGCTATTTAGCATTACAACAGCAGGCTATAGGAGTCTCACGCGCTTTACGCGAACAACATAATCGCCCACCCACAGATTCTGAATTAGCAGCAGCATTGGATATTTCTGTGAATGAATGGCAGGAAATTAAATTAGCATGGGTAAATCGTTCCCCTTTAAGCCTGGATGTTCCAGTGGTGGACGGCGAAGAAGGAACTACCAGTCTAGGAGAATTAGTTCCTGATCCCCGATACCGCAGCTTTCAACTAGCCCAAGAAGATCAAATTCGTCTGCAACAAGCACTGTTTCAGCTAGAAAAGTGTACTCGTGAAGTGTTGGAATGTGTATTTTTGCAGGACTTGACTCAAAAACAAGTGGCAGAACATCTGGGAATTAGTGTAGTTACAGTTTCCCGCAGAGTCAAAAAAGGGTTGGGCTTATTAAAGCACCTGATGACTGCGAAAGAAGATTGAAATATTAGGAATTTTAAATTAATAAAATTACCTATAGCACTCCTATTTGAATTTTGATAGCTTGCGTGGCGTAAGCCATACAAAACGACCTATACCTTGATTCCCTGTTCCCTGTTCCCTGTTCCTACCGCTACGAGTAAATATGGCTATGCCACGCCAGCTACAGACAACAAACCGGATTCCTATAATTTATTGTATGTGTTTTTGTGCATTGGTTTTCTAAAGGGTTCTCCACACCATGTACCTTAAATTGGAAATGCTAACTATAACCATTTAAATTACCAAAATTAGGTTATAAATAGAACATACTTGAAAAAACCTTGGCCTTTATATAAAAAATGGCCATTGTGATTTCCATAAGTACATTTTCTTATAGCTTTCGAGAACGGCTAATGGACAGAAGTCACCAAATTAAATTTGTAGCTCTTTTAACGTTGGCTGTCACTGGATGTACCTTTGACGTTCCACCAGAGGCCGATGCTCCTCAACCTGTTGAAACTCCAGCAGCAGAGTTGCCACAAGAAACTCAATCCTTTAACAATCCTGTAGTGTCTACCCCAGATACAGCCGGAATTGCCTCTGCAACTCCTAATTTAATTCAATCCACTAATGCCAAGGAGAGGGAACTGATAGTCTCAAAAGGGCGAGATGATCCATTTGCCCAAATTATCGGACAGACAGCTTCTACAGTGCCTATAACTACATCTCCTAGACCTGTTCCCCCAATACCTCCCCTACCTACTTCTCCTGTACAAAGACCGCTCACACCCAGTGCGCCTCTTTCCGCCGGATCTACAACTACCGCAACACCACCGAAGCCTGATACTCTTCAGGGATCAGTGATACCGAAAGTTTTACCCTCAGTGGTTTCTAATTCTGATCTAGAATCTGTATTGCCACCACCACCGCAACCTGATTTAGCTAAGGCAGTTATGGTAACTGGTGTAGTGCTAATTGGTCAAAAACCCCAAGCAATTATTCAAGTACCCACTGAAAAAACAAGTCGCTATGTACAGGCAGGACAGAGGTTATCTAGTGGTTTGTTAGTTAAACGTATTGAAATGAATGAAGGTTCCAATCCGATTGTAATTCTGGAACAATATGGGATTGAAGTTGCCAGAATGGTAGGCGAAGAACCTGTCAATGCGGCATCATCAGCGACTAATGTTGAAGCTTCGTAAACATGGAAACGCCAGAAAAAATTGAATTTGTTGGTTTATCTTTAGCGGTTTATCGAGAGATAGCCGCTCATTTGCGTCAAGTCAAAGGAATAGAAGTTGGCTTAATTCCTCAAGCATCTTCAGAATTTGATTATCATCAAAGTCAAATTGGTGGTATATGGATTTCTGGTATACCCAATTCAGAAACAGAAAGTCAGCAACGCGTACAGCAAATTTTGTCTTATTATCAAAATCGCTATGGTGTTTCATAGGCTGAATTAATCATGACCCAATTTTTTGGAAGTAAAAGTTAATCTTGCCGAACTTTGAACCAAAGAGTAACATTAGGGGATGCAATTGCTAGTTGCTGAGGTAAACTTGCAAGTAATTTAATGCACAATCTTACTCAGATGCTCTTCAGTCTGGGCATCGCTGATCATGGAACACTGGCAATTTCTAATCCAAAAACAGGGCGATCGCTCTTGGCATAACCTGGAATCGCCAAATTTAGAAATTTCGGAAGGTCGGTACAGAGTCTTGGCTCGTTCTCATCTACGTAATACTGACGTAGAAATACGGGTAACACACTCCTCAACCCAAGAAATTCCTCCAAAGCGGCGAACCCAAAAGCGATCGCGGCGTACTAATGCAGAAGGTTTAATAGCAGTAATTCCTTTTACTCACCTCAAACCAGGAATTTGGGAATTACAATGCTCTGGGGATTTGATGTCAGATTTGCTCGGTAAATCTTGGCAATACGGCATTTATCTACAAGTATTACCTCCAGAATCTACTACAGCATGGGGACAATGGCACGCAGGTGAGAAGGGATCGTCAAATTTACCTAATTCTCCAGATGCTACTTATGATGGCAATATTAAACCTGCCATTGCACCACAGTCTCAGTCTACTGTCAGTAATAATCCAACTTCAACCGATTTATTAACTGAAACAGCAACGGACAGCCCAGTTATCAACGAACTTGTTAGCCCACCCTGGCTGGAAGGTGAAACGGCTGAACAGCTTTTACAAAATTTAATGGATTTAGCTTTACCCATTCCAGAAGCTTTATTAGATGATGGCAAAGGGGAAGATCCTTTACCTGCACAAGTATCGCCACCACTATCGTTAACTTTAGAGAGGGAAACCCATATTGCGCGTTGGGGAGAAATGTCTGTCATTCATGGGCTAGTAGAGCGACAAGACCAGACGAATCAACAAAGTGAAACACCATACCCAGAAAGTTTTTATGGCTTAGAACTGCTCATTGAGCTGCGATCGCCTTTAGGGTCAGAGATTTTAACCCAGGTTCGCCAGTCATTACCGAATAGCTCGTTGCCTATTAAGATCAGCTCTGCAATTAATATTCCAGTGGATTGTAAATCTAAGCTGATTTTGGCAGATATAAATTTGTATGGCGCACTCACCGAATTTGGCGAAGTATTACGATTAGCTAGTAAATCTTTTACAATTACGGCAGATATTACAGAGTTACTAGCCATCACAGCCGCAGCTAGGTTTCAAGAACAAAATTTATTAGATCACCCTATCGCAGCACCACCAACAAAGCCAGAAACCTCTATTAGCATTGATTTAGAACTTTTTAATCTGGCTAAAACTGCACAAAAACATCATTCTCCATCTATTCAAACTTCCATAAACAAGTCAGTCCCTCCGCTACAGCAACTACCAAACCTACAAGAAAACCAAATCACTGCTGATCTAGTTGCAGGATCTTCTCTAGATGGAAAGCTTGTAGAGAAAAGCAAAACTATAGCTCCCATCAATTTAGCTC
>NZ_JAYGHH010000059.1:0-13345 GCF_034931045.1 Nodularia sp. UHCC 0506 | reverse complement strand
GGTGATTAAAAATCAGCGTGTGCGGATGCTGAACAGCACTTTTCCTTATTTGAAGCGCCTGAAAGTTTTACCTGCAAAAACAGTAGAACTTGAAAGTAGTACACTTGATGAGTTGGAAGTCCAAGCTCATGAAGATTGTTTGCAAACCGATATAGTGGAATCTGAGCATCAAGAAAATACACCAGAATTAGTAACTGGTGATGCAAAGTTTCAGGATGAATCAGCTTTAGAAGTATCTATCCCACCGGATATAGAATTCAATGCAGAAGGTCATCTCTATTCATCGCCCCTGATTAGAAAGTGGATGCAAAGCCGGGGATATTCTCTACCTGAATCTATGATTGAGGTTTTAGATCAGCAAATAACACCAGATGAAGAGGTTCCACTTCCAACTCAAACTGTGGAATTTAACTCATCTCGCCTAGAATCGGTAACGGATCAGGATATCAGCGCAAATCAGATACCTTTACTGCGGAATGCTAGGCAAAGGGCGAGTGCAGCCAATGTTGTAGAAATAGAGAATATGACAACATTAGAACAGGTAGAAGCAGAAATTTCTATATCCTCTCCAGATTCACAATCACCACCGACTGATGATTCCAAAACACCTACGGCTTGGTTAACACAAGAATTTGTTGTTGAAGATACCTGGACTGAAATAGGCGTGGATGTGATAGACAGTCATTCTGCCGAACATCAAGAACCACCAATCTCAGATTTGTCCAGTACCCCACTTATGGAAGGGATAATTGTTGAGTCTCTGCCAATACCGCAATTACACGTACCAGAAGGCGAACTAATTGCTGGTACTTTTGTCAAGGTTAGGGTAGAACTACCTCAAGTATCCCCGCAAATAGTTGTGAAATTATGGGTGGAAGATTGCCAAACTCGCTGGCTGCTAGATGGACCCCATTTGCTCACAGACTTGCAACCTAACACCTTGGGGAGTTTAGAAGTGATGACTCAGTTAAATATTCCTTTTGGTTGCTTGGAAATTCGCTTGGAGGCGATCGCTTTTGATCAGGCTACCCAACAAGAAAGCCACAAAGTCACAGTGGTGCGGACTGTGATTCCTCCAGACTTGCCAAATTTACAGTTAGATGAATTACTAGGGATTTGAAAAAATCACACAGGAGTTGTGTTAATAATTTTGAGAATTTCAAAAATCGGGTGAATTTTGCAGTAAGCTCGTTTTCGAGGATTGTCTAATTATTCAATAGGAAAGTTAACTATGGCAGCTTCATTTTTGCCTTCTATCTTGGTTCCTCTGACTGGTCTAGTTTTTCCAGCAGTGACAATGGCGTTTTTGCTGTTATACATCGAACGCGATGATATCAGCTAATTAGTAGAATGATTTTCCCACGTCTTTAAGGCGTGGGATATCAATTTATATTGACATACCTCCTCTTCTCTCAAGGCTTTGATCAACAGAACTCAGCACTCACGACTCACGACTCAGCACTCAGCACTTTCATACACAAACCGCCTGTCTTTCAGAAACAAGCGGTTTGTTAATGCTAATTTTTAAACAATTGTCCGAAAATTCAGACTCAAGCTCTTTTTACATTGAAGAACCAACACCAGAGTAGGCTCCGTAAAAGAAAATACCTACAACTGTAATTACACCTAAACCTGCGATTGTAGCGACAACCCACAGGGGAATTCTTCCACTTCCAGCAGACACAGCTTTCTCTCCTCCCTTAATAACAAATTAACACTGAGTTCAATAAACAAAGATTTACAACACTTGCTCTGTGTTAGTTAAAGAAGTAACTAGAGAACAGAATTCCTAGAACAAAGACTAAAAGTAGTCCCAGGTATAGTGAAGTTCGGTTTAGTTCAACCGGTTGATTATTTGGATTGGGCGATCTTTCCATAATTTTCTCCTAGCGTTGAATAAATTGCATGGCGGCGATCGCACCTAGAAAGAAGACGGAGGGTACGCCTAAAGTATGAACTGCCAGCCATCTCACTGTAAAAATGGGATAGGAAACTGGTTGATTTATGTCATTTCCGCTAGTCATGATCTCAAACTACTTTCCAATAAATTGTTCAACTTGCTGTTTAGCACCAAAACGATCCTTTACAATCGGCACTTCTTGGCGTGTTTGTGTGTAGTATTCGTTAGGACGGGGAGTGCCAAAAGCATCATAAGCTAATCCAGTGCTGACAAATAGCCATCCGGCAATAAATAATGCTGGAATGGTGATGCTGTGGATTACCCAGTAACGAATGCTGGTAATAATGTCCGAAAACGGACGTTCTCCAGTGGTACCTGACATTTAGATTCCTACCTTCACAAAGATTGTTATTGTCTATTATCCTACAAAGTTAAGAAAGAGTTACAAGTTGCAACGACCTTCTCAGAAATCAGAACGAATACTGAAGCCTATCATGCCACTAAGCAGCCTCTGGTGAGGAGGTTTCGGCAATGTTTGGTTGGTATTTTAGCAAAACGCCGCGATCGCCGATCACAAATCCCTGATTAGGATTGAAGAAAACAACTTTATACAAATTAGCCGCTACTCCTTCCACATCACGATCTTTTTCCCAAGTTTGCCCACCATCAGAGCTTAAAAGTAAATTACCGCTACCGCCACCAATCCAAAGTTCATTGGGAGTGCGATAAGCCAAATCTAGTAAACCCCAGCTTGTTGCCAATTCAGGATTTTGCGGTTCTTGCCACTCTTCAGGACTATTGGGATCGCTAAATTGCACCTGACCCCCTCGTGCTAGTAACCACAACTGCCCATTCTCAGCAAAACCCATATTTTCTAAACGGCGAGAATTATTGCGGTTATGGGGTTCCCAAGTAGTTTGTCCTGGTTCCCAAGTTGAGTAAAAACTACCCTTAGCCGAAACAGCAACATATTTGCCATCAGCAGAGCGTTCCATATTACGCACTACACCAACGGCTCCTTCCACCTGAGCTTTCCAGTTTATACCACCATCTTCAGTTCTATATATTGCTCCCACATCTGTAGCCATTTCCGCCGAATTTTCTCCCAGGGCATAAATAGCAATGGGATTACCAGGTAGCTTTTCACTCAAAGCAATGCGCGACCAAGAATTACCTTCATCAGTAGTATGTAGCAGTAGTGAAGGTTCACCCAAAATCCAGCCTTCTTGACCAGCAAAACTTACTGAGTCAAACCGAGTCTTAGGATCGTCGAGTACTAATGTGAGTGGGTTCCAAGTATCACCACCATCATTAGTCTCCAAAAGGGTCGCATCGCCACCCACTAAAAAACCATGCTGAGGGTTATCAGTAAAGGCAATATCCAGCAGCTTTGAATCTGTTGGCACAGAAATAATCGCCCAAGGGTTAGAGACAGTAGAGGGGACTTTGCTACAACCTATACACAAGAAAACTACTATCAACAAGGCAAATATTCTTTGCCAACTTTTCATAATACCCATTGAATGCATTAGTATTTTTTACTTTTTTCTAAATCTTTTACCGGAGTAGCGATCGCTGCCCTCTAAAATTTGCTAAAAAAGATAACGGGTCTTATTGTAAGCCGTACAGACTGATAAAAAACAAAAAACCCAGAGCCAAGGCCCCAAAAATCAGGATATTTTTTTGCGCCGGTGTTAGCGTGTTAACACCTAAACCATAACCAAGATTTTCTTTAAAACCTGATGCCGTACCAGCAGGGCCAATATTGGCAAAAGCAATCTTCTTCGCCGTACACACTGGACAACGCCAAGTTATAGGCAGTTCAGCAAACAGAGTACCTGGGTCAATATTATGGCTATCGTCTCCCTTTTCAGGTTCGTAAACATAACCACAGGCACGGCATTCATAACGGTCTAATGCCGGAGTTTCAACAGCTTGTTCGTTAGCTTGTTCGCTCATGGCTAAAATCTCACAGAGGAGAAATATTAAATATACGTTACAAATTATGACATAACTGTGAGACTTTTCCATCATCTGCAAAAACGATAAATACCTGAAATCGTTCTGTTTCACAGATTTCATCAAAAGCAACCAGATATAATGTAAAAGAAACTAACAGCCTTATTTACACCATAAGCGGTAGATATTCATTGTGTTTGTCCTCAGCGGTTACGAGTACCTTCTAGGCTTCTTCATCATCTGTAGCCTAGTCCCTGCCCTTGCACTTTCAGCCTCCAAGCTCCTGCGACCCAGTGGTAACAGCCTAGAACGGCGCACTACTTATGAATCTGGCATGGAACCTATCGGTGGAGCCTGGATTCAGTTCAATATTCGCTACTATATGTTTGCCTTAGTCTTCGTCGTCTTTGACGTGGAGACCGTATTCTTGTACCCTTGGGCGGTTGCCTTCCATCGTCTAGGGCTTTTGGCATTCATTGAAGCCTTAGTTTTTATTTCAATTCTTGTAGTTGCCCTAGTCTACGCCTGGCGTAAAGGAGCGTTGGAATGGTCTTGAATTCAAATTTAATCACCCCAGACAAAGAGCAAATCATTAACCCAGTTGAACGTCCCACAATCACACAGGACTTGTCAGAAAACGTCATCCTGACCACAGTTGATGACCTTTATAACTGGGCAAGACTTTCGAGTCTGTGGCCTTTGCTTTTTGGTACAGCTTGCTGCTTCATCGAATTTGCAGCTTTAATCGGCTCCCGGTTTGACTTTGATCGTTTTGGACTTATCCCCCGTTCCAGCCCCCGTCAAGCCGATTTAATCATTACAGCAGGCACAATTACCATGAAGATGGCACCCCAATTGGTGCGTCTTTATGAACAAATGCCCGAACCCAAGTATGTCATCGCTATGGGTGCTTGTACAATTACTGGCGGGATGTTCAGCATGGACTCTCCCACAGCTGTACGCGGAGTTGATAAATTGATTCCTGTAGATGTTTACTTGCCTGGTTGTCCCCCCCGTCCCGAAGCGATTATTGACGCAATTATTAAATTGCGGAAAAAGATAGCTAACGATTCCATGCAGGAACGGGGTCAACTGAAGCAAACCCACCGTTTCTACAGCACAACTCACAATCTCAAGCCCAGTGAGCAAATTTTAACCGGTAAATATTTGCAGTCAGAAACTCGCTACACACCACCCAAGGAATTGACGGAAGCTATTGGTTTGCCAGTTCCACCTGCGCTGCTAACAGCAAAGACACAAGAGAAGGAGCAAAACCGTGGCTGAAGAAGAATCCAAACCAGTACCAGCAGCAGAAGAGTCTCTAGTTAAAGCCGGTCAAATTTCCCAATGGTTAACGGAAAATGGTTTTGACCATGAGTCTTTGGAACCCGATAAGCTTGGAGTAGAAATCATTAAGGTAGAGGCAGATTTTCTGCTGCCTATTTCTACAGCCCTTTATGCTTACGGGTTTAATTACCTTCAGTTTCAATCTGGTATTGACCTTGGCCCTGGTGAAGATTTAGTCAGTGTCTATCACTTGATTAAAGTCGGTGATGATGCTGTTAAACCTGAAGAAATCCGGGTGAAAGTGTTCTTACCTCGTGAAAATCCCAGCGTGCCTTCAGTTTACTGGATCTGGAAAACCGCAGACTGGCAAGAACGCGAAACTTACGATATGTTCGGCATTGTCTATGAAGGTCATCCGAATTTGAAGCGGATTTTGATGCCGGAAGATTGGGTGGGTTGGCCTTTACGCAAGGATTACATCTCGCCTGATTTCTACGAGTTACAAGATGCTTATTAGGTAGCGCTGATTTTCAGCAGTGAGAATTTTGTTTAACTCACCTTAGCCCCTTTCCGGTCGCGGAGAGGGGTAATGTTTTTTTAACGCAAAGGGGCGCGGAGGTTAGCGCAAAGGTTCGCTGATAATGAGGTATAATGACAACGATCAAAGAGAATTTGAAAAGCTTGTGATTAAGATAGCCTCAAATGAACCAGAAGATTGTTCTCAACCAATGATTAAAAGGGATGATATAGACTTTATAAGCTTGACCTTTTTTGAATTCAAAATTCAAAATTCAAAATGCAAAATGAAGAAGAAATAAAATTTTGTAATTGATTAATTCTGGGTACAAGCCCCTGCCATAATCTTTGATTTGGCAGTCTTCAATCAGTGGTGGGTACAAGCCCCGACTGATTGTCTTTAATTTTGAATTAATAATTTTGAATTTTGAATTGATTTGACACCATTCCCAGGTTGTCGAGGAGATAGATCGTATCCAATTGCTAAATCTGAAAGTGAATTCAATCAATTTCTTGATTACTATTTGAATCTAATAATTAAGGCTGAGATATCTATAGGCAGTATACACAGTGAACGTCTAAGGCCTATCACATTTTTCCCAAAAAATAGAATTAATTGTTGGAAGAAGCAGAGCTAGTAAGCATTTTAAAGCTTTTTAAAGCTATCAAGGTGCGAGCAAATCTTTATATTTCTGTTGAAACGTTGGATAATCCAAGATGTTCCACAAATGGTAAAAAATCTTTGTCACTGAATAAAAGTGAGTTTTGGGTTTCAATACAGAAAGTTGCGATAATAACATCAGCCGTCTTCCGAATGGTGATACCACCCTTTCTGAGAAATCTATAGTTATCAACACTTTTGAGAGCAAAATTAACACCCAACATTTCAAAAATTGTCAGAGAAGTTAACAATTTATTTGCTGTTCTATAATCGGTATCTGAGCGAAATCCTTGTAAAACTTCAGTCAAAATCAGGTCGCCAATTGCAAGCGGTTCTACTCCCAGAAGACCATCTAGTTTATTTGTTTCTGGGGTTTCCCTGCCATTGAAATAGTCTATCCAGACGCTTGAATCTACAAGAATCATTGATTTGTTCTTATTTCTTCAAGGTCGCCTTCCCATTTTAGATTGCCTCTATAAGTTTTAATCTTTTCTTGTTGTTTTAGTTTAATCAGTGTTTTCAGCCCAAGTTCTATCACTTCTCTTTGAGTTTTAATTCCAGTTGCTTTAATAGCATCATCTATAAGTTTTTCATCAATAACAATGTTGTTAATCATGACAGGGTTACATGGATACTCTGGATAGGATATTCTGATAATCAATTCAACTTGACTTGAGGCGATTTGCAAAGGTGAATTAGCGTTTAATTGAATGTTAAAGCGTATTCATTGAAGTTGTCAACTAAATTATTAAAACATTTGTACTCATTTCGGTATAAAGTGTGAATCTGAATTTAGTATTTATGTACTATGGCAGTTGCAATTAAAGCGTTAGCCAGCTAAAAACTTGCTCAACAGTTAGGGATAAATCTATGTTGCTGAGAATGGGTAAAGAGTCTGCACCTGTGAGCATTTCAACTCGTTGATTTGGGAATATGCTTAAAATGCTGGCTTCTTCTGGAAAAATTAACCAGCCTAATTCTGTGCCATTTTGGGAACAGTGCAGCAGGTTACGGAGAACTTTGGCTTGGCTTTGGTCTGGGGAAAGGATTTCTATTGCCCAGTCGGGATGAGTTTTAAAGCGGTTGGCTATTCTGCCGCTTGGTTCACGGGGAATGCGTTCCCAACGAAATACGGCAATATCAGGAACTATGGCCGCACCACCAAAAACACAACGCAGTTCGGGGAAAGCAAGGGCAGTTTTTGGAATTTCCGCAACTTGATTAATAGTAGCAACCAGTTTACCTTGCAAACGGCTATGTTCTCCTTGAGGCATGGGTTTTTGGCTAATTTTTCCGTCAATATATTCGGAAGCTGGTTTAGTTTCGGGGAGTTCCAGAAATTCTTCTAAGGTGATGGATTTGACTAGCGTACTCATTGTTTTTCTTCGCCAAATTCTCTTATTTGTATTTTAGGTTTTCAATTTGTTAAAAAACCCCTACAAGATTTAACTTACAGGGGTTTTTCGTTTAAGCGGGCGGCGGGAATCGAACCCGCATTATTAGCTTGGAAGGCTAAAGTTTTACCACTAAACTACGCCCGCAAAATCAGAGATATTTAATTAGCTTAATGTCCTAATATACTAACTTTACGCAAAATAGAGATACGTTTTAGCTCGCACACAGACATGACTAAGCATAGCATACAATAATTGTATTGCACAAGATAATTTTCAAACTATATTTAAGTCCAGCATTTTTGCTAGTATGGGAAAATGACCAAGAAATCCGATGCTGACCGGAAGTCAGTTGATTCTGAGCAATTTACCGAGCCGACTGATGGCACAGATAAGTCGGGCGATCGCGCTTGGTCAAACCGTATTATTAATATCTGGAATAAAACTACAAACCGCTTCGGGAATCTCGTACCTGTAGAGCAAATAACACAAACCATCGTTCAATGGTTTAGCGTGAGTGAAACTGAGGTAGCTGAGATTTTGGCGACAGTTCGAGCCGAACTCCCAACCACAGAGGCTTTGCTCATTGGTAAGCCCCAATCTGGCAAAAGCTCCATTGTCCGGGGATTAACGGGAGTATCTGCGGAAATTATCGGTCAGGGATTTCGCCCCCATACTCAACATACCCAGCGTTACGCCTATCCTTCTAGTGAACTACCGTTGCTGATTTTTACAGATACGGTGGGACTGGGAGATGTAAATCAGGATACCCAAGCGGTTATTCAGGATTTGATTAATGATTTACAAGAATCGACTCGTCGGGCTAGAGTCCTGATTTTGACAGTCAAAATCAATGATTTCGCCACCGAGACACTGCGACAAATTGCGGAAAAACTCCGTCAGCAGTACCCAGAGATTCCCTGTCTACTGGCTGTTACCTGTTTACATGAAGTTTATCCCCCCAATACAGCCGACCATCCTGATTATCCACCAGACTATGAGGAAGTTAACCGCGCCTTTACAGCCATTGAGCAAGCTTTTACAGGATTATACGATCGCTCTGTCCTGATTGACTTCACTTTAGAAGAGGATGGCTATCATCCTGTGTTTTATGGCTTAGAAGTATTACGGGATTCCCTAGCGGAAATACTTCCAGAAGCAGAAGCCCGTGCAATTTATCAGTTATTAGATGATGCAGCCAGTAAGCAACTGGGCGATATTTACCGGGATGCTGGTCGGCGTTATATTTTACCATTTTCGATTATGGCAGCGGCCTTGGCGGCTGTGCCATTACCATTCGCTACTATGCCAGTTTTAACTTCCTTGCAAGTCTCAATGGTGGGTCTGCTAGGAAAATTATATGGGCAAACGGTAACACCATCACAGGCAGGAGGTGTTGTTAGTGCGATCGCAGGTGGTTTTTTAGCCCAAGCTGTTGCACGAGAGTTAATCAAATTTGTACCTGGTTTCGGTAGCGTCATCGCTGCTTCTTGGGCTGCTGCTTACACTTGGGCGCTGGGAGAAGGTGCTTGTGTTTATTTTGGTGACTTGATGGGCGGTAAGAAACCTGATCCTCAAAAAATCCAGGTAGTGATCAAAGAAGCCTTTCAGAAAGCACAGGAAATGTTTAAAGGAATCAAAACCTGAAAATCATTAGACAAACACAATTTTTAAAACTCTTCCTCTGGTGCGACTCTGCGCCTCTGCGTGATAAAAACTCATATCTTGATTCACCAACCAGCTTCTGTGATCAAAAAATTGAAGATTTATTTTCAGTTGCTTGAACAAACGCCTCAAATTGACCGTTGGGTGTCCATTGGATAGCGCCGTCATCTCTAGTGAAAAATAATTGTGTGTTGTTTTTAGTCAGTTCAGATAAAGTTTTGGCATCAAGGTTAGCACTATAAGCGATCGCTACCTGTGGTTGAAACATTTGTACTAAATCTCTCAAAGACTGAGGACTACACCACAACACTTGCGGGCGCATCAAGCTTCCAGCCTTATATAGCTGTTCCACTTCTTGAGGCTTAACATTACCTACCAATAGCCAATTTTGACCTTGAATTTGAAATTGTAAAACAGGTAACTGCTCATTAATTAATTGAGCCACCACCGTACCAGTATTTACAGTTTGACCAGGTGCTAAAGGCTGATATGCTCCTTGTTGCTTTTGGATTTCCTGTTGAATTGCCTGAATAGTAGTGGTACTTTTGAGATTGGGTGAATATTCATAAAAATTTTTAATCGGTAAAGTTTGCAGCACTTCCAACCAAGCATTGCTATCTTGATATTTAAAATTACTAGCGATCGCCCAATCTATTTGATTAACGCCCTGCTGTTGTAGAAATGGTAAAATTGTGAAACGTCCAGTTCCCTGATCACCACTATTAATCAGTGTCACCTTTCCCCGATCTTGAATGACTACAACTGGTTCTGTACCTGCGGCTAAGACAGTGATTCTAAATAACGTATTTGTATAATACCAAGATGGAATCAGCACCAAACTAATAGCGATTAAACCTGCGAACCACCAGCGTTTCTGCCACCAACGTACTAGCCAAACCGAAATAATCACTGCATATATCGCTAGTAACTGCAACGTAGATATACTTCCCACTCTGAGAGAATTACTCGGTAAACTACTAAATGCTTCTACTAATTTAATCAGCCAATCAGTAGGGTAATATAATACACCAGCCAAAGCACTACCACCCGCAGGCCAAACTAATGCGGCGATCGCACTAATAATCCCACCTATACTAATAGTTGCAATCAAAGGAGTACTGATAATATTCAGTAGCAAAGCATAAGCAGGCATTACCCCAAATACATAAAGTTGCAGAGGTAAAGTCCAAATTGTCGCAGCCAGAGGAACAGCAATTAAAGAGGCGATCGCCAGTGGTAGCCAATCTAAGCGTTTCACAAGTGCCGGAACTGTGACAATTAACCCTAGCGTGGCTAAAAAACTCAATTGAAAGCCTAAATCCCAAATCCACAAAGGGTTAATTAACAATAATATAGTTGCAGCTAATAACAAAGAGCCAAATTGTTTAACTTTTCTTTTTAACAGCAAACCAACTAACGCCGCAAAACCCATAATTACGGCACGCAGTACCGAAGGCTGAAACCCTGTTAAACTCAGGAAAATAATTAACGCCAAACAGCCAAAAGTAAATTGTGTTCCCTTAGATGCCCGCCTTGTCAGCTGTAGAATCAAACCCAAGACCAAAGAAACGTGAAATCCTGAAGCAGCCAAAGTGTGAGCCAAACCAGCTTTCACAAATAAATCACGGATATCGTAAGGTAAATCAACCGCCCTACTACCCAGAACCATTGCACTAACAAGGGGGCCAGCTGGAACACCTAACCAACGAACCTGCGATCGCACAATGCGTTGCCGAACTTGCCACCATCCCCACTCACGTTCATCATACTGATCAAGAACATTAATCTGTCTGCCAGTCAAACCAGCAAATATGCCCTGTTGCTTAAGAAACCTCTGAAAATCGAAAGCACCAGGATTTGATGCAGTCCTCGGCTTATATAAAACTCCAGTTACCGCAATTTGTTGACCAGGATATAACCCAGTAGCCTGAAGTATTGGCACTGTCACATATAATTTACCAGTCACACCCTTAGAAACATCTACCGGGCCAGTTTCATTTTTTACCTCATCCAGTTGAGTAGCTGCTAACACAAATTGACCTCGTTGACTACGAGTCAAACGGGGATTACTCGCCACCTCCCCACGTACAATTACCAATTGTTGTTGATTACCGTTATTTTCTGAGGCAATAAACGTACTTATATCATGTTCATCTGGTTGGGGCGATCGCCATTGAAAATACCCAGTTGCTAACAACCCCACCAACCCAGCAACCAGGCATATTCTAGGATGGGGAGCATTTTGCCAAATATTAGGGACACCCTCAGTTTTACCACCAGCATTTGCATATTTTTCAGCAAATCGCCCTAATCTGCGTCTTCCAAACAGAACTGCTCCCACAACCCCAAAACCCAGAACCCAAAACCCACCCCCAGGAACACCCGTCAGCAGCAATCCCAGAATAAAGCCAAAACAGATAAACGCACCACTTGTCTGAATCATAAATCACTCATAAAAAAACTTACGTGTTCGTAGTAAGGGCTTTAGCCCTGAAAACCCTTGTACCGAATGCTAAAGAACTAACCACTATTTATACTTATTAAGTAAATAGTATTTACAATTAATTTAAAAATACCTGGGGAAGCACTAAAAGAAAGCCTTATCTTTTTTGGTGATGTGTATAGTAATTCGTTTTGGTTTCGTGAATATCGAAAATCGGGTATCTGACATCTTGCACTAGCCGATTAGAAGATTGGGCTACACAGACAAAACTCTCCTATGCAGGTTTGAGACTTTTGAGACTCTTGATTTTTCATTAGTCCGCGAAGGCGGACTTTGTTTGTATAGCCGCGATTTCTAATCGCCAGGACTAGGTACAAGATGTGAAGAATCTTATTGATTTTTACTTAAACAATGAAAGTATTACCCATAGAGCATAAAAGGCAATTGGAATCCAAAGCACCCAATTAGATCGATAATTAGCTGTATTTGCGGAATTTGAAATAAATTGTGGATTTTTTGGCTCTGAAACCAATTGCGGTAAAGGTTGTATGGGATCTGGGTGTATAACTGGATGCATAACTGGTTGTAAATCTTTGAGTGGAAAACCCAACCTTTCCCGTTGCTCAACATATAGATGAGCCACCTTCCGAGCCAAATGACGAATCCTCCCAATATAACGAGTTCGTTCCGTCACCGAAATCACACCTCTAGCATCCAGCAAATTAAACGTGTGCGAACACTTCATCACATAATCCAGACTCGGTACAACCAACCCACGCTCAGTTAACTGACCAGCTTCCTGCTCATATAAATTAAACAGTGTCAGCAGCAACTCAGGATTCGACCCCTCAAAATTATAAGTACACTGCTCAATCTCACTTTGCAGAAAAACATCACCATAAGTAATAGTGTCCGTCCAATCAATCTTAGTAATAGCTTCCACCTGCTGGAGATACATCACCAACCGCTCCAACCCGTAAGTAATTTCAATAGATACAGGACGACAATCAATTCCCCCACACTGTTGGAAATAGGTAAATTGAGTAATTTCCATCCCATCTAACCAAACTTCCCAGCCAGTACCCCAAGCGCCCACCGTCGCATCTTCCCAGTTATCTTCCACAAACCGAACATCGTGATCTTCTGGACGAATGCCCAAAACCCTCAAAGAATCGAGATAAATATCTTGAATATTATCCGGTGACGGCTTAATCAAAACTTGGTACTGATAATAGTGTTGAAAACGATTCGGATTTTCGCCGTAACGGCCATCAGTAGGACGACGACATGGTTCAACATAAGCAACAGACCAAGGTTCCGGCCCCAACGCCCTTAAAAATGTATGCGGGTTTTTAGTACCTGCCCCCTTCTCAATATCGTAAGGCTGGGCAATTAAACAACCACGTTCACCCCAAAACTGATGCAATAAAGTAATAACAGACTGAAAATTCACGCTCTACCCTCCCGTAATCAACAAAGTGCATAAACCATTGTTGCCTACAACCTAGCACTGTGGGGAG
>NZ_JAYGHH010000058.1:27932-33036 GCF_034931045.1 Nodularia sp. UHCC 0506 | reverse complement strand
GGAATAGCACGGCAACGGGTCAATACTTCTTTTATTGAGAATTATTGGGATGATATGTTGCGAGTTGCAGGTTCTTTGAAGTTGGGAACGGTGAGCGCAACAGATATTATCCGAACTTTATACCGAGGTGATAAACCTTCTGTTCTGGGTCGGGCGATTGGGGAATTGGGGCGTATAGCCAAAACTTTGTACCTATTGAACTATATCGATGATGAGGCTTACCGTCGTCGAATTTTGACTCAGCTAAATCGGGGTGAAGGTCGGCATGGGCTGGCCAGAGTTATATTTCATGGTCAAAAGGGAGAGTTGCGTCAACGTTACCGGGAGGGACAAGAGGACCAACTTTCGGCTTTGGGCTTGGTCGTTAATGCTTTGGTACTATGGAATACATATTATATGAATGCTGCACTGACGAATATTGGCTCCCAACAGGGCATAAATCAAGAAGATGTAGCGCGGCTATCGCCTTTGGGACATTCTCACATCAATATGTTGGGACGTTATCATTTCTCTTTGCCTGTTGCCGTTATGCAGGGGGAAATGCGATCGCTACGTGATCCAAACGACCCTAATGAACAGGATGATTAGAATGCTTGTCCAGTAAGACTTTCAGCCTTAGCGTAACTTTCTGTACCGTTGCTCATTTCACCCCATTCTATACTGTCTTCTATACCAGCATCTAAACTGTATGTTGGGGTAGTGTTACAGCTTATGCCCTGTGATCCCGTGAGTAGCATTGTCACAGGAATGTACGTTAAGCCCAAGATGGCTGCTATCACTAACTTTGAGTCGTTGTATTAAAATCTTTCTATTCCTGTGATAACTAAGTTTATCGGTGTTTCAATTGAAAAAAATTACCCTACCGTCAATATCGCCCATTAGCGACAAAGTAAAACTCGCTAATGGGGGTAAAGGAAACATAAACTTTTATAAAAGGCAGCTATATTTGGCGAACTGTTGTGAAACAATTAGGTAAAAAAATATACGATTTTGTCAATACCCACCAATAAGTTGGAGGTACGAGAATGGTCTGTGGTATTTATCAGATTTCCAACACGATTAATGGCAAGTCTTACATCGGGCAGTCCCGAAATATATACCGGAGATGGAGACAGCATACACGGGGGTTAGACAGTCCAAATGCCCTAGAAATAGGGAGTTACCCACTCAGACACGCTTTTCTTAAATATGAACTAAGAGAGGTGGTAGATAAGCCAGGGAAAACAGGGATTTTTGATTTCAAAATTATTGAGAAATGCACAGAAGACAAGTTATTAGAGAGAGAACGGTTCTGGATAAATGAAATAGATCCAGAATATAACTGCAATCTTTGGACACCCGCCAGAAAGAAGAAGGCAGTTGACTCTGAGCCGAAGTTTTGGATTCAGTACCATAACTACAATGCGCTGGGTTATTTACCTGTTGAATACAAGCGTGATATGTCACAAGCAGAAGAATGTGAGTATGACGAAGTTTTACCTGGTGTATCAACCAATAAAAGAGCCGTCCTCAACACGGTAGGAGACACTGTTTTTTTGATTGTAGGAATAGGTGATAAACCAAAACAATATTATCTTTGGTCTACTTTTTTATGTGAAGAAACAGTCACAAATGAATACGAAGATGGTCATTCCTATGATGCTTATGGTTCTGGACACTTAATAGTTCCGCCTCGTTTATTAAATTCAGAAGAGTTTAATAAATTTAGAAGCCATTGTGGAAATTTTGGTTTTGGACTGATGTGTGTCAAAGATCCTGAAAAAGACCTTGCTAAAGGTTCTCTATACCTAAATGTCTTAAAAAAGATAGCAGAAGAATCAAAGCCAAAAGAGTCAAAACTCAACTTCTCTCAGTTTATTAAAGATTTTTATGCCCAAGTTACCCACATAAATCCTAACGAATTTTCTGCTTATCATAAACGAGGGTATGCCAGACACTTAACAGTTTCTCTGTATGTTGAAAATGCACTAGGATTGCTGGCTGGTGAGTATAGTATATTGCTAATATTTTTCGACCCAGACAAATGGATCTTGAATTATAAAGACAGTACATTGCTTGTTCATTCGTTAAATTTTTACGATTTCACAACTGGAAAAGAATATTTAGAAAGCTATGAATTTGACGAAGAAACTTTTCCTATAAATGCAATTCAGGGGTGGGTTACTGTTGAGAGTGTTTTTAAATATGACGAAACCCGCTTTCTTGCTGATAAAGAACTACACCTCCAAGAAAACAACCTCAGTTATTACCAGGAAATTTATGGAAGTGATGTTTGGGGTATTGCTGTAAAAGAGCCTGTCATTTTGCGTTCAGCTATCTGTAACGTATTCCAGCCAGAAAATATTGATGATGGCGATTTATGGGAAGCAGATGACATTTCACAGTTAGATGCGTTTTATGCAGCACTAAAAACGAAAATCAAGCACGAAGTGGAGACTCTACAATAAATCACAACTGCTTTATCATTTTCAACTGTTTTAACACGTGCCATGCTGCTTTACCCCCGTGGATAAACTGATGCATGCATCTGTTGGATTAAACGCCTTCCTTTAACTGTGAGATAGTGGTGTTCTTTTTTAACAGGTTTTTTATTTATAATAAATACAGTTTCCAGTATTTTTACTATTGGTGATAATCGTGTAAAATATTACAATATTAGTCAATAGCAGAATTGGCGGATAGCTTCCGCATCTCATTTTTCTGCCGTTGTTCTGCCAAGTTTATTTTATGAAAAGTCACCGTGCAATAATTATAGTTGTCATTGCTTGCTTAATTAGTTCTTGCGATAGCAACAAAAAAGAACTGGGAGAAGCCGTAAAAGCTTTGCAACAAGTTGATTCAGCTACCAGTGTTGGGACAAATATAAGCAACTATGCAACACAACTTACCTCCGCCAAAACTGAGGTAGACGCTTATCTACTGAAGGACAGTAACTCAGAAAGAGCAAAAAAAATTGACAAGTTACTAAACCGTCACTTGGCTGCTTTGAGTTGGTGGCAATGTAATTTATCACAAGCAGAATCTTCCTTAAAAGATGAATATGAGGTAGCTTCAGAATGTCGTGATGCCGTATTACCCAAGATATTTGAGCTATTTCCTGGTATCAAACAAGATGCAGAGCAGGCGATAACTAACAAACCAAGAAAGTATAAAAGTGAGTCTCTCGATAAATCAGCAGTTTTACAATTTATGTGGGAAGAAACATCTATTGATACTAAATCACTGCTTGAAGATGCTAACGGGTTGAAATGAGCATCTGGGGAGTGCTTATATCAATGCCGAATACAGGGGTCATGCCAAAGTGTGATCGCGCTCCTGAAAACTTTTCAACAGTAAAAAATACACCCTAAAATATAGGGGTATTCCTGTATTTTTATGGTACTTGTACTTTAGCAGTTTCACCAGTTCAAGAGCTAATCAAAATTTAGTGGTTTACTGTTGAAGTGATCATAAATCTTCCCAGGGTGAAACCAGTCTGGTAGTGTCTTCTCAATATCTTCTAGGCTGTTCCCCAGGGCATCTACCAACCCATACCGAACAACTACCCTACTAAGTGGTGTTTCGCCATTGGCTGAGAACTTCTCCAGTAAAATTGTCCCTGCCTTACGTGCTGATGCTGTACCATCTGGAAAGCTTTCATTGGTGGCATTATGGGTGATTCCCAGCAAATACTCCTTGGCTTTGCGGGTGTCGGTGAGGGACATTTTGAAGAATGCGATCGCCGTATCACCGCATAATGATTTTAAATTGGTAAATTCATCACAAATCACCTGCTGCTTAGTCTTTGGCTTCTGCTTAATTCGTTGTAACCATCTATCACAACATTCATCAAAAGCTGTACTAATATCTTCTTCAGTTTCAGCTAGTGTGTAAGCTTGTAGCAATTTCCACACGTCGGCATTATCACCAGTGGCGTGTCTATCAATAAGCTGGTGTACTGGTGCATCAAGGCAGTATTTTCTGATGAGTGCGATCGCACTAGCAGTATAAGTTTTACCAGACCCTTGATTACCAATCAACCACAATGGTTTTAAGCTGTTTATAATTGTCCATAAATACCCGTCTTCGTGACTTTTTAGGGCATCTATTAAGCTATTTTTCAAGGACTCATTAGGGGATTGTGTAGCAGTTCCCGTGTCACCAGTGGATTTATTTAATTTGTCTAATTTACGGGTAATCTCAGCAGTAGATAAACGATTGTCAGCAATAGATTTGTCTAGTTCACTTACTTGCAGTTCATGACTTTTCAGGGCAACTTCACCTTGTAATTGTCCATTAATGTGGTCTAGTTGCTGTTCTCCTTCAGTCTTCAATTGTTCAATTGCCCCCGCGGTGTCCCGTGCAATTATCTCCTTAGTTATTTGTGATTGATGCTGTTTACTGAATGCAGTTAGATCCAGATGATTAGATACATATATATCATTCTCCAAAGCTTTTATTTTCAACAATGAGAACTGAGAATGAATTGCTTTCTCCTGTGTATCTGTGAGTGATTTACTTACACCATACGCGCCAATTAAAAGAACGGTTCCCAGGACACCATAGAGGGGTGCTTTGGGTGCTTCTGGTGGGAGTACCCGTAAGAATTTCACCTTGTTATCAAAAGTAAAGTTACGCCGTTCCCGGTCAATTATCCAACTAATCCCCCGCTTGATTTGATGACCCTCGCACACGTCAGTATCAGGATTAAAGCAGAATAATGTTTCAGGATATTTGGTAGTATCTGCAAACAGTGGTAAACACAACGAAACACCACCAATAAACAAAGCAGTTGATAAAAATGTGGCTGTTCTTCGTTGTGCTTTCAGTTGGTGGTTGAACTGTTCTATCTCCTGCATGGTTCACTTCATCCATACAAACAGCAAA
Organism: Nodularia sp. UHCC 0506; assembly: GCF_034931045.1. Lineage (NCBI taxonomy): Bacteria > Bacillati > Cyanobacteriota > Cyanophyceae > Nostocales > Nodulariaceae > Nodularia > Nodularia sp. UHCC 0506. The sequence continues at coordinate 28,170 of NZ_JAYGHH010000058.1, read as the reverse complement.
GCCAATAAAAAACTCACAATCATAATTAACTCAATGTGAATCATGCCAGCATTGATGAAATTAATAATGCTTCTATCTATTTGGTTTTCACGCATCCAGTCTGCAAGTAATGCCAAGTTGTAACCAGTGTCGTACAATCCCATAATTAAATAGTTGGCGGATACGATGAACACTAGCACCCCTATAAACTTAGTTAAAAACCCGTTTTTTCTATACATCTGAGTTCCCCTTATTCCTG